>DATIET010000122.1:0-5612 GCA_035455615.1 Thermodesulfobacteriota bacterium | reverse complement strand
ATATAAGAACTGCATACATTGCTATTCTACTTATGGTTAATATGTTCATTTTTATTGTCTCCTTAAATTTGATAATTTGCTGTTGCCGAAAGCACAATAAAATTTCGTCAAATGCTACCTATATATTTTTGTCTACATTTTAATACCTCCTGCATGTACTATTCATATCTATCTATCTAGTAATAGATAGATATGAATAGTAAAATTTTTTAGGTAATGCTATTTATGATCAGATCTTCCGTTATAAGTATTCTGCCCGGATCGGAAAATGCTCTGGATGCTATTGTTGCGCCTTCAATGGAGGAAAAGATCGCTTTAGCTTTATCGTTCGGTTTACCCGAAAATCTAAAGACCTTCTTTTTGATGCCCGATTCCAACACTTTCGCAAGCCATGTTTCCTGCAATTGAATAATGTTAATTACTTCGCGTTTAACTTCCTCCGGCAGATTTTCATAGTCTGACGATAGCATTGCAACCGGGCACGCCCTATTGCCTGATTTTAAGTTTTCATAAAAAATACGTATGAATTTTCTGATTTTTTCTTTTGGATCTTCGGTGGTCTTGTCGATTAACTCTAACGACTCTGTAGTGGATTGGAAGAATCTTTGGGCCAATGTTTTGCCAAGATCGCCCTTGGTTGGGAAATAATAATGAATACTCGACGTTTTAATGCCGATTTCCTTGGAAATGTCTTTATAGCTGAAGGCTTTATAACCTCTTCCCATTATATAATCCAGCGCAACATCTAATATTTTGTCAGACACTTCGTTGCTCATGACCAATATTCTATCTACTAGTAGGTAAAATGTCAAGCAAAAACTTTTTTGTAGAAAATCCAACTATTCACCTCTATCGAGCCCCCATTAATATGCACTCGTCGACTTTAATATCGAGGCGACCGAGTACCTGGGCAGGATAAAGCGCAGGACTTCTAATCGAGGCCGGGGTCCGAATCCCTCGCCCTCCGCCGCAATTATTCATCGATTGTGATCGGATGCGGCTGGCTTGTAGATAATATTAGTTACTAGTTTTTTCGATTTATGGCCGGGTTGTCATCAATCGAATGAGACAGGTTTATGCGGTATCTGTTAAACTAGATTCCCGGGATGAAAAAGCTATTGATAATCGGTCCGACAGGACAGCTGGGCACTGACCTCGTACACGTGTTCCGTGAAAAAGAGAACTATGGTGTTATTTCTGCCGGAAGGCTTGAACTCGACCTGTCTGACGGGGACTCAGTATTTAGCACGGTCGGTCGTCACACGCCCGACATAGTAATCAATGCGGCGGGGAATACAGATGTGGACGGCTGTGAAATTGATTCTGCGTATGCAATGCTGCTAAATGCGGAGGGCGCGGGTCATGTCGCGGACGCTTGCTCCGGGGCGGGTGCGGTTTGTGTTTATATCAGCTCCGACTATGTGTTCGACGGAAAAAAAGGAAAGCCGTACACGGAGACAGACGAGCCTCATCCCCTGAACGCCTATGGTATTTCAAAGCTCGAAGGCGAGAGATTGGTAAGGGGTAAGTGCGACCGGCATTTCATCATCCGCGCTTCGGGGCTTTTCGGCCTGGGGCTTCCGGCAAAACCCGTACATAATTTCGTAGAGACCATGATAAGACTCGCCGAGAATGGGGGACGGATAAAGATAGTCGACGATCAGGTGATGTCTCCCACATTCACACGGGACCTTGCCTTAAATATTGCGGAACTGCTTGAGGAAGAAGACTACGGTACCTACCATATCACGAATTCCGGGGAATGCTCGTGGTATCGGTTTGGGACGGCTATCTTCGATGCGGCGGGCATGAGCCCTGATGTGGTTCCGGTCACATCGGAAGAATACGGGGCAAGGGCTGAAAGGCCTCGATATTCCGTCCTCGATAATGCAAAACTGGAAAGAGCAGGAATAAGAAGGCTCAGACACTGGGAATATGCCCTTGGGGAATATATTTCTCTCAGACACGGCCGGAAAGCCGTTCCCAAGTCTTAAAAAACGATTCGGAGTACGGTTGAATATAATACTTAATTGGTTTAAATTTCGACACCTGCTGGTAACATCTGATAATCGTTAGAGCGGTCACCGGAGACAAATGTCCAAGTTGGTGGTTCTTAAACATCTGACCTCTGAAAACGCCGAATCCCCTGAATTCAGGTATCTCTTCTCATATTGCGTTAATCGGGCAAGAAAAGCCTTTGAGGTCGAAACAATCGCTTGGCGTGAAGGCAGCGGAGAGCCTCTACTGCCGGCAGCCGATTACGTTCTGGTTCTGGGTAAGGAGAACTTGTTTTTCACTGCGGAAACCTTAATTCATATGACAAATGCGCTGAATACACGGGTCTCAGCCGTTTTACCTAATTCTATATCTAAATTTAAAGTAACGGGTGAATCGCCTATCTATACGATTCGCGGTTACGAGCTAATAGAAAAACGCATATTCAACGAGTTCCATAAGCCCTTTGAATTGAACGACTCGCACCTCCCGATATCCCTTTTCTCTGCGGATTCATTCCGTGAAGTATTGAATAGAACATCCGTGGAAGAGGTATTGACGGACAAAGAGCTTTTCAAGAACCTCAGGCTCGGAAACCGGACGACCCATGCGGGTGTATTCCATCAGTTTATCGACTATTACGGCGAGATTAGGGAGGACATACTACCCTATATTCCGGAAGGCACCGAGGAGATTCTTGAAATAGGTTGCGGGCGGGGACTTACCGGCGAATTCCTACAGAATAAGCTTGGATGCCGTGTCACTGGAGTGGAACTAAACTCCGACATCGCGTCGGATGCGCGGAGTCACATTTCGCGTGTTATCTGCGGGGATATTCAGGAGCTGGACATAGATGAGAAGTACGACGTCGTCCTTGCTACGGAGCTGTTCGAGCACCTGAACTACCCGGAAGACTTTCTTTTAAAAATGAAATCGGTACTGAGACCGGGGGGACGTATAGTTCTATCCGTGCCGAACGTCGGACATTACTCCGTCGTGGAAGACCTCTTGGCGGGGAGATGGGATTATGTCCCGATCGGTCTTTTGTGCTATACGCATTTCCGCTTTTTCACGAGAAGAACATTGGAAGACTGGGTAGAAAGGTCCGGGATCACTTCCTATGAGATAACCCCCCAGAAGACCGAGCTCCCGGCGCGGTTCGGAAAGCTATCGAGTCTATTCGAGACAGATATGGACAGCTTGGAAACCAAGGGTTTTTATGTGATTATAAAAACTTGATGCGTGAAGCACTTATGGACAGGATTAAGGAATTCTCGGTCGGCTCACTCGATGCAAATAGATAGCTATACAATACGGCCGTACAAGACAGGGGATGAAATCTCAATCAACCGAGGTTTCAACGAGGTCTTCGGTCAAAACCGTTCTTTGGACGAGTGGTACTGGAAGTTTCAACCCGAGAACGACGGCTGCAGAATTATAATAGCCCTTGACGGAGAAGAAAATTTATTAGCGCATTATGCCGCAGTCGTATCTGATGTTCGGATAGACGGACGCATTTTTCGGTGCGGACAGATATTAGATGCGTTCAGCGCAAAACAACCGGGGTCCGTTCAGCATAGACTCTATATAAAGACGGTGAATAAATTTTTCGAAACCTTTGGAGCGCATGATCGCCTCCCTCTTCTGTTCGGATTTCCAGGAAAACGCGCGCTCAGGTTGGGACAGGTAAAGCTAGGATATGGTGATTACTTTCCAATCTGGGTGGGGATTAGACGTGTTAGCAACAGACGTCTTATATGGAGGAAGGCACCCGAAAGAAATGCATGTGATCTGGAATCGGCAGTCCGGTTATGGGAGCGGGTGTCTCAACGATATCGCGTATCCGTAGCTCGGAGCAAAAATTATATACGGCACAGATATATCGACCGCCCCAATAATAGTTACACTTATATGCAGATAGGAAAAGGTGAGGGGACGAGTGCATGGGCCGTTTTCAAAATCGAGAAAAATATAGCCAAGTGGGTCGATCTGATCTGGGACGGGGAAAGCGGCGATGCGCTCGCCGCCCTCGATGACGAAGTGTGCAGGTTAGCACGTCGTGCGGGCGCAGGAAGTATAAGGATGTGGCTTTCAGGAGATGATAAAGCTAAAGATGTATTGAAGTCACATGGCTGGGAATTCTCCGAACACCCGAGCCAGGTTCTCGTAGCACGGTCATTTCATCCGGAAATTAATTCGGGGGATTTCATAAAGAGATTTTATTACACATTGGGCGACTCGGATATGGTCTAATTCTAAAATAACATTGTTTCTCGAATGCTGAGACTCAATACGGGCACTTAGAACGTATATCGTACGACTTGAAAAAGGGGAACTTTCCGAGACTGCATGCGAATCTATAACGAGAACTTGATCGGCGAGATCGAATATCACGACGATTCCATCGTGAAGGGATGGGCGCTCGATAAGTCCTCACCGGATGAGCCGGTACGGGTTCTCGTTAAGGATGGCGGAAGCACTATCGACGGGTTCACACCTTCTTATTACAGATGGGACCTCAAGGAAAAAGGATACGGAAGGGGATATCATGGATTCATATACCGGATATCTACCGAGTATCTCGACGGGGCGAGGCATGAATTACGGTTTATACTCGGGGAGACGGGGCAAGAATTGGCGGGCAGCCCTGTCGTTCTTAATACCCTCCACGAGGAGAAGATCATACCGTATGAAGCGTCTGAGCCTACAGGCAGCAAAATTCTGGTGATCGCTCCCCACCCTGATGACGAATGCTTCGGATGCGGCGGGAGCCTCGTAATTCATGCGGGTAGGGGCGATCCGGTAAAGGTCATTTTCCTCACCGACGGGTCGAAGGCCGATTTTTCCGGAAAGCACAGGAAAGAGGACTATGTTGAAATGAGAGAGGCCGAGGCCAGGAGGGCATGCGAAATACTGGGAGTTTCGGATCTTGAGTTCTGGAGGAACCCCGATAGGGGTCTCGAGCCTGACGACCGGAATATAGACCGTCTTTCCGTGCTACTGGAGAACTACAGACCGGACCTGATTTATGTCCCGTCGCCGTTTGAATTCCATCCCGACCACCGCAGGGCGGCCGAAATAGTCTGTCGTTCCGCACAAAAGGCAGGTGCGGACTGCGTAATCGCTTTCTGTGAAATCAACACGGCGATCAGGGTGAACGCGCTTGTCGATATCACATCCGCGGTCGAGCGCAAGCGGAAAGCCTGTGAAGCGTACAAGAGCCAGCTGGAAAACGTTTCCTACTCCGACATAGCCCTCTCTCTTAACCGTTTCCGCTCCCTGACTCTAAGCTCCGATTGCGCTTACGCCGAGGGCTTCTTTCTGATGAAGAGCGGAGAGCTGCTCGATAATCACGTGGAGAAATTTTCACGGGAACAGTTTTTGTCCGCTTTTTACCGGTTTAAGGAAGATACACCCCTCGTCTCTGTAATAGTGCGCACGAAAGACAGGCCGATTTTGCTTAGGGATGCTCTATCGAGCATCGTTATGCAGACTTATCCGAACATCGAGGCCGTCGTTGTAAATGACGGAGGGGAGGATGTTACGGGGATCGTAGAGGAAATCCGGAAATATATTCCCGTAAGGTATATCAAATTCGACGAACCCGGGGGACGGTC
>DATIET010000121.1:0-7126 GCA_035455615.1 Thermodesulfobacteriota bacterium | reverse complement strand
CGTTGCTGGTATAAGCAGAAGGGGTACGGAAGGACCAAATATGTGCACACATTGTGTGCTTAATAATTGTTGACTTAACAAGCGCGCGTGCATTATTATTTTTAGTAGAGATTTCCCCCATGCCCGACGGGTCCCGCGAATGGACGAAACTACAGACAAAAAGAAAAATGAGACTAGCCCCGAAGAACTGGAGAACAGGGAATGGGTCGAGTCTATCGATTATGTCCTCAAGACGAGCGGCCCGGAGCGCGTAAGCAAGCTCTTAAAAATCCTCCAGATCCATGCCCAGAAAAAGGGCGTGAGGACGTACTTTACCGCCAACACCCCGTATATAAACACCTTCCCCGTCGAAATGCAGCCCCCATATCCCGGAGACCAGGCTTTAGAGTGGAACATAAGGAGCCTCATCAGGTGGAATGCTATGGCCATGGTGGTAAGGGCGAACAGGATAGAGGAGGGAATAGGGGGCCATATCTCAACTTTTGCTTCCGCGGCGGCACTTTACGAAGTAGCCTTCAACCATTTTCTAAGGGCTAAAAACGGGAATAAAGAGGGGGATATAGTCTATTTTCAGGGCCACGCCTCACCCGGAATATACGCGAGGGCGTTCCTCGAAGGCCGCCTCACGATCGAAAACCTGCAAAATTTCAGGCGGGAGCTGCTTCCGGGCGGAGGGCTTCCCTCCTATCCGCATCCCTGGCTCATGCCGGAATTCTGGCAGTTCCCGACGGTGTCGATGGGGCTTAGCCCGATAATGTCGATATATCAGGCGCGGTTTAACCGTTATCTCGAAGACAGGGGGCTCAAGGAGCACTCCGACGCCAAGGTCTGGGCCTTTCTCGGGGACGGGGAATGCGACGAGCCCGAAGCGCTGGGCGCGATAACCCTCGCCTCGAGAGAGAAACTGGACAACCTCATTTTCGTCGTCAACTGCAACCTCCAGCGCCTGGACGGGCCCGTGAGGGGGAACGGAAAGATAATACAAGAGCTGGAGGCGATATTCAGGGGCGCCGGGTGGAACGTGATAAAGGTCATATGGGGGAGCAACTGGGACCGGCTCCTCGCAAGAGACAAGGACGGCATACTCGTAAAGCGCATGGGCGAGGTGGTGGACGGGGAGTATCAGAAATACACGGTCGAGTCGGGCGACTACATCCGCAAGCACTTTTTCGGGACAGACCCGAGGCTCCTCGAAATGGTCAAAGACCTCACTGACGAGGAGCTGGTAGAGCTGAGGCGGGGAGGGCACGACCCCGAAAAAATCTATCCCGCATTTAAAGCAGCCGTAGAGCACAAAGGCGCTCCCACTGTTATTCTGGCAAAAACTATCAAGGGCTACGGGCTCGGGGAAGCCGGGGAAGGCAGGAACATCACGCACCAGCAGAAGAAGCTCAACGAAGACGAGCTAAAGGAGTTCAGAACGAGGTTCGATATACCCTTATCGGACGAGGACGTCGTAAGGGCGCCGTTCTACAGGCCGCCCGACGACAGCCCGGAGATAAAATATTTGCAGGAGCGGAGACGCGAGCTCGGCGGATATCTGCCGAAGAGAGAGGTAAATTGCGCGCCGCTCGAGCCTCCTTCTCCTTCCATATTCGAGGAGTTCCACAAAGGCTCGGGCGGGAGGCCTGTCGCCACTACTATGGCTCTAGTGCGCATGCTGTCGAAGCTGCTCAAGGACAAGAACACAGGGAGGTACATAGTGCCGATAGTGCCCGACGAGGCCCGCACGTTCGGGATGGAATCCCTATTCAGGCAGGTGGGCATATACTCGCACGTAGGCCAGCTCTACGAGCCCGTAGACGCCGCGACACTGTTATTTTACAAAGAGGCCAGGGACGGGCAGGTACTGGAGGAGGGGATAACGGAAGCGGGCTCGATGTCCTCATTCATCGCCGCGGGAACGGCCTACGCCACGCACGGCATCAATATGATTCCGTTCTTCATTTTCTACTCAATGTTCGGCTTCCAGAGGATAGGCGACCTCGTGTGGGCAGCGGGCGACTCGAGGGCGAAGGGCTTCATGGTGGGGGGGACGGCGGGAAGGACTACGCTTGCAGGCGAAGGGCTCCAGCACCAGGACGGTCACAGCCATCTTCTCGCATACCCCGTGCCGAATCTGAAATCGTACGACCCCGCTTATGCCTACGAGATCGCCGTCATTATCGAGGATGGGATAAAGCGGATGTACGTAAACCAGGAGAACATATTCTACTATTTGACGGTCATGAACGAAACGTACGAGCAGCCGCCCATGCCGGAAGGCGCGAGGGAGGGGATATTGAAGGGGATGTATAAGTTCAAGGCGTCCGGGCTCAAGGACTCGGAGCTCCGCGCACAGCTATTCGGGAGCGGAACGATCCTCAATGAAGTGCTCAAGGCCCAGAAGGCGCTCGAAGAACAGTACGGGGTCTCGGCGGACGTGTGGAGCGTAACGAGTTACAAGGAGCTCTACAGGGACGGCTGTGAGAACGAACGGTGGAACATGCTGCATCCGTCAGAGATAAGGAGGGTGCCATATATAACCCAGTGCATCAAGGACGCGCCGGGGGTCTTCGTGGCAGCGTCCGATTACGTGATGGCCCTTCCCGACTCGATCTCGCAGTGGCTCCCGCGCCCCCTCGTATCCCTCGGCACTGATGGATACGGACGGAGCGGAAGCCGGAAGGCGCTCAGGGACTTTTTCGAGGTGGACTGGAGATACGTTACGCTCGCCGTGCTCGCATCGCTCACGTGGGAAAACAAGATCGGGACGGATGTGGTGGAGAAAGCTATAAAGGAACTCGATATAAATCCGGGAAAAGCGAACCCGCTTATAGCTTAACTTCATTTCCGATATTTTTGTTTCATATGAGGAAAGGCAAAGACGAGATCCTGAATATTTTGTTTTGATATACGAATGAGCAGACAATAGTTACGTCATTTGATTCAGCCACTGGCGTCCGGTTCTTACGCTTGCTCGGAACCGTAGTTCAGGATGACGAATTATACGAATGAAAGGTGACACCCCCACCCTTAACCCTCCCCCCTCAAGGGGGAGGGAATAAAAACTGCGTGCTTCGACAGTCTCAGGATGAACTGAATACTTACGATTTAAAATTTCGAATCTAATGCGGGATATGTTATAAGAATAGTGACTATACTTTGAGGCGTAACGATTATGGCAATAGAATTTAAACTGCCCGATCTGGGCGAGGATATAGAGACAGGGGACGTAGTGAAGGTGTACGTGTCACCTGGGGACAAGGTGGAGAAGGAGCAGGCCCTTATGGAGCTCGAAACGGACAAGGCCGCGCTCGAGATACCTTCGCCCGCAGGAGGCGTGATCAAAGAGGTCCACGTCAAGGAAGGGGATACGATAAAGATAGGACAGCTCCTGGTCATTATAGACGACGGGGCGGGAGAGGGAGAAAAGACGGCTGAAAAGAAAACCGCTGGAGAGGTCGAGGCTCCGCCGAAAAAAGAAGAAACCGAAATCGTCCCGGCCGCAAAGAAAGAGGAGCCCAGGGAAACCGCAGAGAAAAAAGCGGAAGAAAAAGAAGCCGTTCCAAGAAAGGAAGAACCTGTAAAGAAACCGGAAAAAATACAGGGTCATGAGAAGAAGCCGGAGACGGAAAGAAAAGCCGTAGAAAGAGAGGAGAAGCCCGCACAGATTATTCCCGCTTCGCCGACGGTGAGGAGACTTGCCCGTGAGCGGGGAATAGACATAACGAGGGTCACGGGAACGGGGCCGGGCGGGCGCATTACGGAAGAGGACTTAAAGGCCCCCAAAATGAAGGCAACTCCCGAAATAGCGAAGCCCGCGCCCGAGCAAAAAGAGCCCGAAGAAGAGGCCCCCGTACCCGAAGCCGCTCCGTCGGACGACAAATACGGGGAGACCGAGCGTGTCGCGATGACCCGGGTCAGGAGGCTCACTGCCGAGCGCCTGAGCGAGTCCTGGAAGGCCCCTCACGTAACGCAGCACGACAGGGCGGATATTACCGAGCTCGAAAAGCTGAGGAAGCATTACGGGAAGGAAGTCGAGAGCTTGGGCGGCAAGCTGACGATGACGTCGATATTGCTCAAAGCCGTATCATCCGCGCTAAAGCTCCACCCGCAGTTTAACGCCTCGATCGACATGGAAAAGGGCGAGATCGTATATAAGAAATACTACAACATCGGCGTAGCCGTCGATACTGACAGGGGACTCCTCGTCCCGGTGATAAGGGACGCGGACAAGAAGAATATAGAAGAGCTTTCGGTCGATCTCCGCGTACTATCGGAGAAAGCGAGAACGAAGAAGATAACGCCCGCAGAGCTACAGGGAGGGACTTTCACGATAACGAACCTCGGCGGGCTGGGCGGGACTTATTTCACGCCCGTGATAAACTCCCCGGAGGTCGCGATACTAGGCGTATCGCGCGCGGCTCTGGAGGCCGTATACGTCGACGGACAGCTCCAGCCGAGGCTCATGCTCCCGCTCTCGCTATCATACGACCACCGTCTCATAGACGGGGCCGACGCGGTGAGGTTCCTGAGATGGATCGTCGAGGCGCTCGAAGAGCCGTTCAAGCTCTCTCTCGAAGGCTAACACACGTAGTGTGTTTTATGTTTGGGCCACGGACGAGTATGTAAAAATACCAATATGACCGAAGAAAGAAAAACACAGGTAGCGGTAATCGGGGCAGGCCCCGGGGGATACCCGGCGGCGTTCCTCGCTGCCGACCTCGGCCTCGACGTCACGATTATAGACCCGGAAAATAATCCGGGCGGGGTGTGCCTTTACAGGGGATGCATTCCGTCCAAAGCGCTCTTGCACGCGGCCCGGGTCATAACCGATGCGGAGCAGGCTTCAGACTGGGGAATCGCGTTTGAAAAACCGACGGTCGATATAGACAGGCTCAGGGAATGGAAAAACGAAGTGGTCGGGAAGCTCGTCGGCGGGCTCGGACAGCTGGCGAAGCAGAGGAAGATCAAATACATCGAAGGCAGAGCGAAGTTCGTCGATTCGCATACACTCGAAATTAAAACGACCGGAGGAGAAACGGAGCTACTGAAGTTTGAAAACGCGGTAATCGCGACAGGCTCGCGTCCCGCCGAAATCCCCGGCCTGAACGCATCTCATAACATTCTCGATTCCACGTCCGCCCTCGACCTCCCCGATATACCGAAAACGATGCTCGTAGTCGGAGGCGGGTATATAGGGCTCGAGCTGGGCACGGTCTACGCGGCGCTCGGCGCTGAAGTATCCGTGGTAGAGATGACCGGAGGGCTAATGCCGGGTGTGGACAGGGACCTCGTGAGGGTGCTCCAAAAAAGGTCCGAGGAAATATACAAGGACATAATGCTCGATACTAGATTGACCGGCGTCAAAAAAACCGGGAACGTGGTGATAGTCGAGCTCGAGAGGGGAGGAAAGGAAAAGCTCGAAATGGCTTTCGATAAGGTGCTCGTTTCCGTGGGCAGAAAGCCCAACAGCGAGGGACTAGGCCTCGAGAATACGAAAGCGGAAACGGACTCAAAAGGGTTCATACGGGTGAACGAGGAGAGGAGGACCGCAGAGCCCAATATATTCGCGATCGGCGACGTCGCGGGGGAGCCTATGCTCGCGCACAAGGCGACCCACGAGGGCAGGGTTGTCGCCGAAGTCCTCGCCGGGAGGAAGTCCGTTTTTATGCCGAACGCGATACCGGCAGTAGTATTTACAGACCCCGAGATCGCGTGGTGCGGACTCACGGAGACCGAGGCTAAAGAAAAAAAGATAGCCGTCTCCGTCGCGAGGTTCCCATGGGGGGCGTCGGGACGGGCCGCCACGCTCGGGAGACAGGACGGGGTTACGAAACTGATAATTGAGCCCGATACAGGCCGCGTGCTCGGCGTGGGTATTGCGGGACAGGGGGCGGGAGAGTTGATCGCGGAAGGCGTGCTGTCCGTCGAAATGGCGGCGCTCGCCTCGGACATCGCCCTCAGCATCCACCCGCATCCGACGCTCTCCGAGACCCTGATGGAAGCCGGCGAGGCCTTCGAAGGGTCGAGCACGCACATATACAGGCCCGTGAAAAAATAATCGCCCGCCGGAGCCCACACCGAAATGAACCAGGCACCACCCGAAGAAAAAAACATCGAGACTGAGCTTGCGCGCATTACTATACTGCCCGAAAAGGCCCTAATCCGGGCGCTTACCGATATGGTTACGGACATCGCGGAGTCGTGCGGCATAGGCAGGAAAGAATCGGAGAACCACGACAGGGTGCTCGCCGATATAATTGACAACATCGTGAAGTTCGGATTCGAAGGTGAGAGGCGGAAGCCGATAGACGTCGTCATATCGAGGCGTCTACACGCGCTCGTTGTGGCAATTGAAGACAAGGGGCTCCCCTTTGACTACGAGAAGCTCGAGCGCGGGGAGGAGAAGAGGTTCGGCTCGTACCTGTCGAGGCATTACGCGGACGAGGTGCATTTCGCTACCCTCGGCGCGGGAGGAAACAGGACAGAGATAGTGAAGAACCTCCCGGCGACTGATATCCGCAGCGTCATGGACATATCGGAGCACCGCGAGCACGTGAAGAAGAAAGAAGCCCCTCCGCACGAGGAAATCACGGTCGGAATGCTCGACACGGGCAAGATCTACGAGCTCGTAAGGCTCGTGTACAAGTGCTACGGCTATACGTACGCGAACGAATTCATGTACTACCCCGAGCAGATAGAGGCGCGGCTCAAGTCAGGCGTAATGCTCTCGGCCGCAGCCTACAACAGCAGGAACGAGCTCATCGGGCACGAGGGCTTCATATTCAGCAGGCCAGGGGCCAGGGTAGCCGAATCGGGCGAAGCCGTCGTCGACCCCCGCTACAGGGGGAGGGGCATATTCCAGATGATGAAAAATCATCTGATAGACTGTGTCGCTCCCATGAACGTGGCCGGCATTTACGGGGAAGCCGTCACGGTTCATCCATACAGTCAGAAGGGAAGCATCGAGTTAGGCGGCAGGGAAACCGGGTTCCTCCTCGGCTACAGTCCCGGCACGGTCACGTTCCACAATATTTCGGAGGCGGAAAGGCCCAGGCGGCAGTCGGTGGCGATGATGTTCACACCTGTCACTGGGAGCGGGCGCGAAACGGTTTACGTCCCGGGCGTTTATAAGGACCTG
>DATIET010000120.1:0-2660 GCA_035455615.1 Thermodesulfobacteriota bacterium | reverse complement strand
CCCACCCGTAGCTTGCGATATGCACCCCGGTAAGGACGATCTCTTTATATCCGGACTCCGCGAGCTTCTCCATCCTCTGCAATATGTCGGCTACAGGGAGGCTCCTCGACCTGCCCCTCGCGCGCGGTATGATGCAAAACGTGCAGGCGTAGTTGCACCCGTCCTGCACCTTCAGAAACGCCCGCGTCCTTCCGGGGAAGTTTTCGATGCCGGGTGTCTCGAAGTCCTTTTTCTTCTCTTTGAATATGTCGGATACGAATAATTTGGGCTCGCTCTGTGTCTCCCCTTCCCTTATTATTTTAAGAAGCTCCGAGAACTTGTGCGAGTTTCCGACGACGTAGTCTACGTCCGTCATCTCCCTTATCTCGTCGGCCGATACCTGTGCGTAACAGCCCGTTACGACCACGACGCCCTCGGGGTTGGCACGCCTCGCCCTGTGTATGTAGTGCCTCGCCTCGGCGTCCGCCCTGTGGGTCACCGTGCACGTGTCTATCACGTATACGTCGGCCTTTTCGGGGAACGGCACCCTCGCGTACTTGCTACCAGGGAGCCTGTTGAGAATCGCCGCCGTGTCGTACTGGTTTACCTTGCAGCCGAGGGTCACGACCGATATGGTCTTCATTGCGGGAGCACCTCTTTTATCCACCCGCCCCCGAGGACACTGTCGCGTCTGTAGAATACAACCGCCTGACCGGGGGTTATGGCCCTCTGCGGGTCCCTGAACTCGAGCATACCTTCAGAACCGCTCCACATCTTGAGCCCTGCCGGGCTTTCACGGTGCCTGTACCTGACCTTCGCATTTACTTGAACTATGTCGTCTAACATGCTGTTATTAAATTTGATATCGACCCACGTTATCTCTTCCGCTATGAGTTTCGTCCTGTAGAGGTCCCCTTCGTCTCCGACGTACACGCGGTTCGATCCCGGCTCTAATCGTGTGACGTACATTGGCTTTCCGGTAGCTATTCCGAGGCCCCTCCTCTGCCCTATGGTGAACGAGAATACGCCCCTGTGCGTCCCCAGCACCTCGCCTCCGGAGCCGACGATATCGCCCTTTCCGGCCGAGAACGCGGACCTCGCTTCGAGATAATCCCTGTAATTGCCGTCCGGGACGAAGCAGACGCCCGTGCTGTCGGGCTTCTCCGCCTGCCTCAAGCCGAAACCTTTCGCGATCTCCCTGACCTCCTCCTTCGTCATGCCCCCCAGCGGGAACATCAGTCTTCCGAGCTCCTTCTGGGAGAGTGTGTAGAGGAAATAAGTCTGGTCCTTCGACTCGTCAATCGCTTTCTTGAGTGAAAGACGGCCGCTTCCGGGGTCTTTTTCTATCCTCGCGTAATGCCCGGTAGCAAGATAGTCTGCCCCCAGATCGAGGGCCTTCTGCAAAAGAAGATCGAATTTCACGTGCTTATTGCAGAGCACGCACGGTATCGGGGTCTTCCCCGACGTGTACTTGTCCACGTAGTCGACCAGCACATATTTACTGAACTCCTCCGTGAAGTTGACGACGTAGTGCGGGAAGCCGAGCTCCGTCGCCGCCCTCCTCGCGTCCACGACCTGGTCGAGGGAGCAGCACCCCCCTTCGGCGTCCCCGTAGTCGAGGAGCTGCATTGTGATGCCTATCACGTCGTGGCCCTCCTTTTTAAGGAGCGCCGCAACGGTTGTGCTGTCGACGCCGCCGCTCATCGCGACGACTACGCGCTTTTTCTCCATAATGGTGCCAGAAAGATTACCTTAGAGGTTAATATGAGACAAATCGGAGGGGGCGGGGAATGAAACCTATTATTATGTCATCCTGAATTTGATTCAGGATCTCATCTTTTCTATTACAATACCCGTCCTTCGACGGGCTCAGGGTGAACGGGTTTGACTCAGCAGGAGTTGTTAGAGACCGTATGCCCGCGGGTGCTCACCCGCCGCAAATTCTGTAATGTCGGAAACAATCACCCTTCGACAAGCTCAGGGCGAACGGGTTAAAATATAATATGACGAGATTGCTGGGAGAAAGGAGATAATCGGAGTGGAGCGGGGTTTTAGATCACGCCCTCTTCGACGCCTACTATGGAATAGTAGGAATCGTTACCGAGCTTGAGCTCGCGGGCCTCGACGTAGTCTTTCACTATCGCGTAGACGTCGGCCGATACAATCACCCTCCATACGGGCGAGACCGTGCAGATCCTTCTCGCGATATCGGTGACCTCCTTGACGCCTTGCGGCATGCCCGAGTCCTCGTAGACGGGGACCGACTTCATCCCTATACCGATTTTTCCGCTTATAGCGGCTTTGCCCTCGACCTTCCTCTCCCTCGTTATGCTGGCCAGGAGCTGGAGCACCTCGACGGCCGAGCTTACGGCTTTGAGCTCCGCATTCACCTGCTCCTCAGGGGCGTTGAAGAAGGCCACTATCTCGTCCTTCAGCAGGGCCTCGATCACCCCCCCGTAGTTCGAGATTATGGCGGAGGCAGCCTTTCTGTAATCGGCGAGGAATGCGTTGAACTCGGCAGGCTTGAGAGTGTTCGACAGCTCCTGGAAGTCGGCTATCTTCGCCACTACGACAGTCACGTTCCTCGGCTTTGAAACGATGCCTTCCTCCTCATCTTCGTCGTGTGAAGATATGAGCGTAGGCTGGAAGGGCGGCAAGTCCTCTTCGGTGTCGACCCTCCG
>DATIET010000119.1:0-8959 GCA_035455615.1 Thermodesulfobacteriota bacterium | reverse complement strand
GGGCATATAGCTCACGATAGCATCCAAAAGCAGCTGGATGCCTTTGTTCTTGAACGCGGAGCCGAGTATGACCGGCACTATGTTCAGGCCGATAGCGGATTTTCTTACCGAAGCGACTATTTCTTCTTCGGATATGGGCTCTCCGTTCAAGTATTTTTCCATTATTGCTTCATCGAAATCGGCGAGAGATTCAATCATCTTTTCTCTTCCCGCCTGGGCTTCTTCTTTCATCTCGGCAGGTATATCCGCCCAATCGTATTTAAGGCCCAGGGAATCTTCGTCCCAGAGGGCGAGCTTCATTCTAATCAGGTCTATTATTCCTTTGAAATTGTCGCCTTCGAAGTAAGGCGCGTGAAGGGGTACGGGATTGGCGTCAAGCCTGTCCTTTATCTGAGCGACCACCTTTCCGAAATCAGCCCCGATCTTATCCATCTTGTTCACGAAACACATCCTCGGGACCCTGTACCTGTCGGCCTGTCTCCACACAGTCTCCGATTGAGGCTCCACGCCGCCCACCGAGTCAAATACGACGACGGCGCCGTCGAGGACCTTGAGCGACCTTTCTACCTCTATGGTGAAATCGACGTGCCCCGGGGTGTCTATGATGTTTATCCTGTGGTCGTCCCAGAAACAGGTTGTGGTGGCGGAAGTAATAGTGATGCCCCTCTCCCTTTCCTGCTCCATCCAGTCCATCGTGGCCGTGCCCTCATGGACTTCGCCGATCTTGTAAGTCAGACCGGTGTAATACAGGATGCGCTCGGTCGTAGTCGTCTTCCCCGCATCTATATGCGCCACGATCCCGATATTTCTTACTTTATTAATGGGTATAGCCTTTTCCAAAATACTCCTCCGCGATTTATTACCACCTGTAATGGGCGAAAGCCCTGTTCGCATCCGCCATCTTATGGGTGTCTTCTCTCTTTTTTATAGCCCCGCCGCGGCCTTCGGCAGCGTCCAGTATTTCTCCCGTCAGCTTGTCGATCATCGACTTCCCGTCTCGTTTCCTTGCCGAGGTGAGGAGCCATCTGATGGCGAGGGACTGCTTCCTGAAGGAACTCACTTCCATAGGCACCTGGTACGTGGCGCCGCCGACCCTGCGCGGTCTGACCTCGATACCCGGCTTGATGTTGTCCATTGCCGTATTGAATACCTCGAGGGGATCCTTGCCGGTCTTTTCGGCAATGAGCTTCAGCGAACCGTAGAATATCATTTCCGCCTTGCTCTTCTTACCCTCGTGCATGAGCGAATTGATGAACTTCGCGACCGTCAGATCACCAAACTTGGGATCGACGGGAACTTTTCTTTTAGAAACTGATCCCTTTCTAGGCATAAATGTTGTTCCCTTTGATTATTTGGGTTTTTTAGCCCCGTATTTCGAACGGCTTTGCCTTCTGTTAGCCACGCCGGTCGAGTCGAGGGTACCCCTTACGATGTGGTACCTCACGCCCGGCAGGTCTTTTACCCTTCCGCCCCTTACCAGTATTACGGAGTGCTCCTGAAGCGTATGCCCTTCCCCCGGTATGTAACCGGTGACCTCGATACCGTTCGTTAGCCTTATACGGGCTACTTTTCTAAGCGCCGAATTGGGCTTTTTAGGGGTAGTTGTATAAACCCTGACGCAGACCCCTCTCCTCTGAGGACAATTCTGTAATGCAGGGGCTTTACTCTTCTTTTTAGCCCTTCTTCTTCCATCTTTGACCAGCTGACTGATAGTAGGCACGAATACTTATCTCCATAAAAAGGTAATCCAATTAATATATCCCGAAAAGAAAACTGCTGTCAAGATAAAAAGACTAATTATTTAGCTTTTTTCCTTAGATTTTTTTCGAACCCGACGATGGTGAGAGAGGACTTATACCACCCGGGCTTCCACCTCTTGTCGTCATACTTTGCCGTCTCGTCGTCCCCCACCCTCATCATTACATATACGTAACCGCTATCGTCCACGAGCGGGTCCCCCGTCTTAAGCACCGGAAAATCGTCTGTCCCGCACTGCCATTTCGCAGGCGTGATCTCCAGGAGCTCGATAGCGACGTGTAAAGGACGCTCGTATTGTGCTTCACTGCCCTCGGTCGATTCAGAATCAATCGGTAGATACCAAATCTCAGCCATATTATCACTCCTCCCTTTTCGAGTTGGCTCCGGGCTCAGTGTAGAGAACGTGCCGAAGCGCCTTTTTCCCTATATCGGTTCTATAGCAGAGAGAATCACAGTTTACCTTCCCCACCGCCTGGTACGCAAGATTGATGGCCTCCGGGATATTCCTGCCGAGCGCCGTTATTCCCAGAACCCGGCCGCCGTCGGTCACAATACCGCCGTTACCGGCGGAGGTCCCGGAGTGGAACGCCACGACGTTTTCCATGCCCTCTACTATATCGAGCCCCGTTATAGGCGCCCCTCTTTTATAGTCCCCCGGATATCCCTTCGAGGCGAGAACCACGCATACGGAAGCCGCGTCCTTCCACGCGACCTTCTCCCCGGAGAGGCCCTTTCCGGCAACCGCCGAGAGAAAAGGCACTATATCGGAATCCATTCTCATCATTAGGGGCTGGGTCTCCGGGTCGCCGAACCTGCAATTATATTCGAGCACCCTGGCTTGACCGCCCTCTATCATCAGCCCGGCATAGAGCACACCCTTATATTCCCTGCCCTCCTCCTTGAGCGCTTTGACGGTAGGGATAATGATGAGGCGCATTATTTCCTGAGTGAGCTCCGGGGTTATCACAGGGGCGGGAGAGTATGCGCCCATGCCGCCGGTATTCGGCCCCTGATCACCGTCGAGAAGCGATTTATGGTCCTGACAGGACTCGAGCGGAAGCACGTTCGTCCCGTCCGTAACGGCGAAAAATGATGCCTCCTCGCCCGAGAGGAACTCCTCTATGACCACCCTGTCGCCCGAATCGCCGAATATCTTCCGTCTCATTATATCATCGAGGACCTCTACGGCCTCGGTCTCAGTCCTGCATATGAATACCCCTTTGCCCGAGGCGAGCCCGTCGGCCTTTATCACGAGAGGAGGCTTTACCTCCTTCACCCATTCAACCGCTTCCTCGAAATCGTCGAACGTAGAGTAAAAAGCGGTGGGGATTCCGTATTTCCTCATCAGGTTTTTCGAAAAGACTTTGCTCGTCTCGATCTCGGAGGCCGCCCTCGACGGGCCGAAAACCGCGAGCCCCTCTTCGGCGAACCTGTCGGCGATGCCGAGCGAGAGCGGGAACTCGGGGCCGATGACGGTGAGTCCTATTTCCTCGGCCCTCGCGAACCGGAGCAGTCCCTCTATATCCGACACCTTGATATCGACGCACTCTGCGTGTTTTGAAATTCCGGGATTCCCCGGGGCGCAGTACAGGGTCTTAATAAGCGGACTCTGCCTTATTTTCCAGCATAGAGCATGTTCCCTGCCGCCTGAACCGACAACAAGCACTTTCATTGCAATCACGACCCCTTTATTTTTCGGTTAATACTGCAAGAAGCTTGTAAATCTACCAGACATTATCGTGTTTGAAAATGAGGAGGAAAGAATATTCTCAGGAGCGAGAGGAGTTTCCGGAGATCAGGGTCACTCCGGTGTAGTCTAGCAGATAATCCGGCTACTCGACAGTGACGACTTTGGCCAGGTTCCGCGGCTGGTCGACGTCCGTCCCCTTGAGCACCGCGATGTGATAGGCAAGGAGCTGGAGCGGGACGACTGACAGCACGGGACTCAGAAGATAGTTGCTCCCCGGGATTTCGATAATGCGGTCGACGCTGCTCCTGAGTTCTTCCGGAGGCGAGTCGGACGTGAGGAATATCACCTTGCCCCTACGGGCCCTGACCTCCTGGAGGTTGCCCAGGATCTTCTTGTAAGTGATGCCGTCGTTGGGGGCTATAAGAACCACGGGCATTTCATCATCTATGAGGGCTATAGGCCCGTGCTTCATCTCACCCGCCGCATAGCCTTCCGCATGTATATAGGAAACTTCCTTGAGCTTTAACGCTCCTTCGAATGCGACCGGGTAATTGATTCCGCGCCCCAGGTAGAGGAAGTTTCTGTAATGGAAAAATTCCTTCGCCAGGTCCTTTATTTCGTCATCGAGCCTGAGCGTCATCTGAATCAGCTGGGGGAGCCTTATGGCGTCCCTGATGAGCTCAATTGATCTTTTCTTATCAATCTTTTTTTTAATCCTGCCCAGATAAACCGATAACAAATAAAATACTACGAGCTGGGTAGTAAAGGCTTTGGTCGACGCTACGCCTATTTCAGGCCCCGCGTGCGTATAGATGACTTTGTCGGCATCCCTCGAGATCTTACTCATGAGGACGTTGGTTATTCCCAGGGTCTTTGCCCCACCCGCCCTGGCCTCAAAAAGGGCTTCGGACGTATCCGCCGTTTCCCCTGACTGCGAGACGGCGATTGCCAGCGTGTTCTTGTCGAGAATCGGATTCCTGTAGCGGAACTCGGACGCTATCTCCACCTGCACGGGGACTCTGGCAATAGTCTCGATCATGTACTTGCCTATGAGGGACGCATGATACGACGTGCCGCAGGCAAGAGCGGTTATCCGGTTGACGTCTTCGTAAGTAGACCCATCGAAACCTTCGAAAAACACCTCGCCGGTTTCTTCGGAGAACCTCCCCCTCATCGTATCCAGCACGGCCTCTGGCTGCTCGTGGATCTCTTTTATCATGAAGTGGCGGTATCCGCACTTTTCAACGGAGACCGGGTCCCAGTTTATAACCTGGACGTTCCTCTCCACAGGGTCCCCGTAGAGGTCGGTGATGCTGATGCGGTTCTTCTCGAGCACCGCGACGTCGCCGTCCTCGAGGAAGATAACGTTCCTGCAGTAGGGCAGGATCGCCGGCACGTCAGAGGCCAGATAATTCTCGTGATCGCCCAGAGCCACTATCAGGGGCGAGAACTTACGGGTCGCAATGACCTTGTCGGGCATCCTGTCCGATATGACGGCCACCGCGTAGGACCCTTCGACCCTCCTGAACGCGGCCCTCACGGAGTCTTCGAACGAGATACCGGGAGCGCAGCAGCTCTCGATCAGATGCGCCAGTACTTCCGTATCGGTGTCGGAATAAAACTTGTAGCCTTTCTTTATAAGCTCGTCTTTGAGCAGAGAGAAATTCTCGATTATGCCGTTGTGGACTACGGACGTACCGCCCGAGATGTGGGGGTGTGCGTTCTTCTCGGTCGCGTCCCCGTGTGTGGCCCACCTGGTGTGCCCGATTCCGAGCAGCCCTTCGAGCGGGTGTTTGCCGATCTTTTTTTTGAGGTTGGACAGTTTGCCCGTGCTTTTGAATACCCTGGGATGCCCGCCTTCCATGAGGGCGATCCCGGACGAATCGTAGCCCCTGTACTCGAGCCTCGTGAGGCCGTCGAGTAAGACATTCACCGTTTTCTTCTGATCGCCGACGTAGCCCACTATCCCGCACATTTATTTCTTCCCCTTCCCTTCGCGGGGCTTCCTGTTCCAGTTCTCTATTACCGTCTGTCTCGCCCTCCCTATGGCGAGCGCCCCTTCAGGGACGTCTTTCGTTATCGTCGACCCCGCCCCGGTGGTAGCGCCCCTGCCTACCTTGAGCGGGGCAACGAGCATGGTGTCGCTGCCTATGAAGACCTCGTCGCCGATGACGGTCTCATGCTTCCGGAACCCGTCGTAGTTACAGGTGATCGTCCCGGCGCCTATATTGACGTCCTTACCTATGACCGCGTCCCCTACGTAGGAGAGATGCGGGACCTTGGAGCCTCTCCCGATCCTGGACTTCTTTATCTCGACGAAATTCCCTATTTTCGCTCCGTCCATAATTTCGGCTCCGGGGCGGATGTGCGCGAACGGACCCACGGTTACGTTATCTCCTATTCTGGAATTCGAAATGTAGGAAGAGAGCCGTACAGTAACGCCTTCCCCGAGAATGGAGTCCTCAATCCATACGCCCGGGCCTAATGAGGCCCCTCCGCCGATCACCGTTTTACCGTAAATATAGGTATTGGGGTATATCACGGTGTCGGCACCGATCCTGGCGTCGGGTGAAACGAACGTCGTTCCGGGGTCGACCATGGTCACACCTGACCGCATGAGGGAATCGTTAATCCTCTTCTTCAACAATGCCTCGACCTCCGACAACTGGACCCTGTCGTTGATTCCGAGGACCTCGCTTCCGTCACGGGACTTTACTCCCAGGACTTTGCGCGAGCTCTTTTTCGCAATTTCGATTATATCCGTAAGGTAGTATTCCTTTTGCCTGTTACCGGAACCTATGCCCTTAAGGGCCTCCCATAGAAAGCCCGATTTCACGCAGTAAGTACCGGAGTTTATCTCCGTGATCTTCTTTTCGACCGGGGAAGCGTCTCTGTCCTCTACGATCTTTTCGACCTCGCCCTTGACGTTCCTGAGAACCCTGCCGTATCCCGAGGGATCGGTTATATCGGCAGTGAGAAAGGAAACGTCCGCCCTTCCGTCAGCATGTTTTATTATAAGATTATTGAGCGACTTCGAGGTTATGAGCGGGAAGTCTCCGTTCAAGATCAATATATTTCCCTTAAAACCCGCAAGCTCCCCGCGGGCGCAGTCGGCGGCATGGCCCGTCCCGAGCTGCATTTTCTGCTCCGCGAATATAACACCCGCCTCTCCGAGAGACACCTTAATGTCGTCCCTTCCGTGCCCTATAACTACAACTATTTTCTTGGGTGATACGCCCCTGACTGCGTCTATGACATAGCTCAGCATAGGCCGTCCCAGGACCGGGTGCAGCATTTTGGGGACCCTGGATTTCATCCTTTTTCCGATACCGGCTGCAAGAACTACCGCCGCTAAGTTCATATCCCGGATCACGATCTCCCGTATCTGTCTTCTATCCTAACTATATCATCGATTTCCGGGGTGGAGACCTCGAATACGTCGCAGTCCTCAAGCGCAGTCATCCTGTGCTTGGTATACGGCCTGATTCTGACGGAGCTCCCGGCCGGGAAAGTCAGTGATTCCTTCTCACCGCCTTGCTCCTGATATTCCAGTATCATTTTTCCGCTGTAGAGGTAGAGTGATTCGTCTTTTATTTTGTGGTACTGATAGCTCAAACTCTCCCCTTTATTGATATGGAGGATCTTCCCTACGTATTTGTCGGTATGAGCCCACCACAATTCATAGCCCCACGGTTTTTCCACTCTTTTGATATTCGTGTTTTTCATAGGATTCTCAGATTCAGGCTGTAAGACCTTTTCCGAACGACTGTAATAACAGGAACGGACCGTGTTGTCGGCTAACCTGCGTGAGGATCGATATTAAAACGGTATGTCGTCATCGGAACCGAAAGAATCTTCGTCGAGATCGAAGTCGTCCGGGGCCCGCTCATCGCGCCCTGAGGAAGGCTCCGCCTTGCTCCCGGCCGGACTCAGCATCTGCATATTTTTCGCTACTATCTCGGTCGTCCATCTCGTTTTGCCCTCCTTGTCCTCCCAGGAGCGCGTCCTGATCGACCCCTCCACGTAGATCATCTTCCCTTTAGACAAGTATTCCCCGCAAATCTCGGCCAGTCTTCCCCATGCGACTATACGGTGCCATTCGGTATATTCCTGCTTCTCCCCTTCCTTGTTCGTACGCCCTTCCGTAGTCGCTATCGTGAAATTTGCAACCGCCTGGCCGCTGGTCGTATATCTGATTTCCGGGTCGCGGCCCAGATTGCCGATCAACATTACTTTATTTACTCCCCGCATTATTATCTCCCTGTATATATTGTATATCTTCGTCTGAATTCTATCACCAGAGGGCGTGAAAATCCAGAAATCAGAAAAGATGTGAGGAAAAGGAAAGGAACCTGTGGAGTATCCTTCCGGTCATACCCCATATTATGTATTTCTCGAAGCTGTATACGTAATCTTCCACTAATATCCCGTTGCGCTCTCTCCACCTGACCGCAAAATTCCTTTCGTCCTTTAAATGCTTCACGGGAATCCAGACGGCGGCCTCCACCTCGCAGAGATTAGGCACTATCGAGACCTCTTCCTTCAGCATCGAGATGTAGGGTGTAACTATATAATTGTTCGCCCGCGGGTTATTCGGGTTTATATCGTCGAGCTCGCCTATCACGCGGCCGCACCTGTAAAGGTCGACCCCAATCTCCTCCATGGTCTCCCGTACGGCCGTCGCGAGCTTGCCTTCATCCCCCTCCCTCATCTTGCCCCCCGGAAACGCCATATGTCCGGAGAAGGCGTCGATTTCGCTCTCGGGCCTCTTGATAAAGAGCATAGACAGACCTTGGGGACCCTCGCTCAAGATCATCATCACGGCAGCGTGAACGAAGTCCCCCTCATGTGTTATTTTCTTCGGGGTCCTCGACCTCAGAAGCCGCTCCAGTCGATCGATTGTGCTCTTTTGCGCCCGGTGCTGCATGTTAGATTAAACTGCCCCCTTAGTGCTCAACGCCTTTTCGAAGACCCTGAAGGCGTGCTCGTCGAAAAGGACGAAGTAAATTTTCTCGATCGAAGTATCTTCTTTTTTAAGGTAGTCTGTAACGGTTTCCGTCATTATCCCGGCGCACTCTTCCACCGGAAAGCCCCCTACGCCCGTTCCTATCGCGGGAAATGCGACCGTCCCCAGAGATAATTCATCGGCCCTGAGGAGGCTGTTTCTCATAGCCGCAATGAGCGACTCCCTGCCTACTGCCCCGCCCGGGCGCATGCCGGCCGCGTGGATTACATAACGGGCATGGAGAGCCCCGGCTCCGGTGACTGCGGCCTCGCCCAGGTGTATAGGCCCGAGCCTGTCGCATTCCGCCTGTACCGAAGGTCCCCCTTTCCGCCTGATCGAGCCCGCGACACCACTCCCGAGGACGAGGTCCGTATTCGCGGCGTTCACTATGGCGTCTACCTCCATATCCGTAATATCCCCCATCACGACGACTATCCTCTTACCTGTATCCACGGCCCCATCCATAGAACTTGACTTTATATAGATAAAACTACTAATTTAATCTA
>DATIET010000118.1:0-7767 GCA_035455615.1 Thermodesulfobacteriota bacterium | reverse complement strand
CCCCTGCGATGAGGTCCATGTGCTTCGCTTCTGGAGACGCGGGGTCGTAGTAAATAACGAAGTTGTCCGTCTCTAGGGACGCGGGGAGTATCTTCTCCGTAATGTATTCCCTGTCGTAGCTTATTCCGAGCTCGTTCTCGTATGAGTACGCCGTGAGGATGGCGACGCCAAGGACAATGAGCTTTACGAAGTCCCATGCGCCGACCCGCCTGTAACTGAATCCGTTCGCCAGATGGAGAAGCGCAAGGAAGAGCACCCCCCATAGCGCGGTCACGAGCCTGTAAATGACTAACGTGTCCGTGACGGGTATCGCCTCGTCGTATATGGGGCCGGGGAAGAATCCGTAGAGCGGGTTGTATACAAAGAGCGAGGGCTCACTGTAAAGCTCCCAGAGAGAATATGCGAATATGCCGATAAGTATAAGGGCCCCGGCGATGAAACCCCTCCGGCGCAGTATGTAGCCCGTCAGGAGCCCGAGGGAAGACGAGAAGAATACACTCACCGCGGGTATCAGGAGGAAGAACACGGACCCCTCACTTATGAAGCAGTCCCCCTTCAGGAGCGAGCCCAGGAGGCCTGTCAGGTATACGACCGCGAGGAAAAATAAGTTTACGAGCAAAATGGACGATACCCTGTCCGAGATACGCTTCCCCCCCGAGTGGGACTTGTTGTCGCTCGAGATTAGCTCCGCCGATATGAATACGGATACGAACGAGAGGACGAAACCCATGACCGCCGAGTACTCGAAACCGAGAGCGCCCGCCAGCGGAACGAACAGGAGCGCGATCGAGATGACAACCGTCAGGGCGAGGGGTATTAAAACAGTGCCGGAGAATAACATTCGCTCGAAATTCATTTTGCTCCCTTGAGGCTCAATTTAACGAATTTGTATCCTGGCTGACTATATTTTACATCAGGTTGGGGGGAAGGGGGGTATGAGAGTTCGGATGGGTGAAATCAAGTGCGGGAGATGCATTACTCTTTTTTGTCATTCCCGAACGCTTTAATCGGGAATCTAGCCTTTCCCTTTTTTTATTCCCTCTCCCTTGAGGGAACGGTTCAGAGCGAGCGTATGAACCGATCGGAGCTGCAACGAAGCTGATGCCGCAATCAACTTCAGCCTCAATGCCACATAAACCAAATTAGGGTGTGGGTGAGGGTGATAATCCATTCAGAACCATTCCCCGGAATCCTTCCCGACACTCCGACAAACGCGGCACGTATACACCCTTGCTGAGCTGTCTGAATGTCGGGAAAAGACAAATCCTCCCTCACCCTCCTTTACAAAGGAGGGAATTAAATGTAAAAGCGAGAGATAAATTTCACCCCTGTT
This sequence comes from Thermodesulfobacteriota bacterium, assembly GCA_035455615.1. Taxonomy (GTDB): domain Bacteria; phylum Desulfobacterota_D; class UBA1144; order Nemesobacterales; family UBA2774; genus 2-12-FULL-53-21. The sequence continues at coordinate 6,434 of DATIET010000118.1, read as the reverse complement.
GCGGGCCGGTCACTTAAACCAGCCTTGGCGGTAGAAGTAATAAACCATTGCGATTGCGACTAAAACCATAAAGCCGATCGCGCCGTGGTATCCGAATTCCCAATCGAGCGTGGGTATATGCTCGAAGTTCATTCCGTAGATCCCTGCTACGAGGTTAAGGGGCAGGAATATCGCCGCTACTATCGTCAGCACCTTGAGCCTGTTGTTCGTTCTCTCCTGGAGCATGAGCTCATAGTGCTTGTGTATGTCCTCTAGCCTGTTCTCGTATCTGCTCAGGAACCTGAAGCCGTTACGCACCTCGTCCTCCAAGTTGTTGAAGTTCCGGCGCTGCTTTCCGATATCGAAAGCCACCCCTTCGTATATCTGTATGGTATTGATGCAGTAGAGCTGGTCTTCGATCATGATATTTATGCGCCCTATATTCTTCTTTAGATGAAGGATGGTTTTCACGTCGATCGAGTTCTGTCCCTTGATTACCCTGTTGCTGAGCTTTGTGATCTTCTCCCTCTGATCCATGTAGAGGTAGTGATTCTTCTCCACCAGCTCCGCCATAAGGTTGAACAGGAGGGACGCGATCGTGGCCCTTTGCAGGTGAAGGTGCTTGCAGAGGTCCTGGGACAGCTTGTTCAGCACCTCGACCTCATGGTCGTGTATCGTAATAAGGAGATGAGGCATGCAGAGGAACGATATATATTCGTGATCGAACGCGACTTTGTCCCTGATTATCGGGAATTCGAAGTAGAGCTCTTTCTCCGAATGTGCGACGGGGAGGTTCCGCTCCTTCAGTATAAAATCCTCGATTATAACGTCGTCGTGGACGAGGGGTCTCAGGGTGTTCCTCACCTCGTCGTCTTCCGGGCTTACGATGTCGATCCATCTGGGCCTGCCGTCTTTTATCCTCTCCGAGAGGGCGGAGACGGACGTTTCTTCCTCGAGATGCAGGTCGTCGCTGATGATATATGAAGTGATCCTCAAATTTCTACCTCCGACTGTTCATACGGGCTCGGACGCGGGCCGGAACTGTTTGTAATTCCCAAACCCTGCGGCTCGGATTATTCTAAGCATTACGGACAGGGAGTATTTTAATACTAATTCCATTAGGTGGGAAGGTGCAGCGATGATATATATCATTATTAAGACTGTGTTAACGGCGGCCGTGGTCGTCGGTGTGTCGGAGCTCGGCAAGAGGCATACGGCTTTTGCCGCCATGCTCGCCGCGCTGCCGCTGACCTCTCTCCTCGCCATGCTCTGGCTCTATACGGATACGAAGGACGCGGGGCGCATAGGCGACCTCTCGGTCTCAATATTCTGGCTCGTGCTTCCGACGCTCCTCTTCTTTCTGATACTGCCTTGGATGCTCCGGCACGGTTTCAATTTCTGGCTGTCTATCGCGGTGTCTTCGGGCGTGATGGTGGTCTTTTATCTCGCGTACGCGGCGTTGGGCAGGAAGCTCGGTCTGCCGATTTAGCGGCACGGCCGGTCAGTACCCGGCGCCTATTATCTCGCGGAGCCTTATCATCCCCGCCCGCATCCAGCTCTTAACCGTTCCGAGCGGCTCGTTCATGCGCACCGATATCTCCGTCTGCGTGAGCCCGTAAAAATAGGCGAGCTCTATGGATTCCCTCTGCTTGGGCGTGAGCTCCGAGAGCGCTTTTTCTATGAGCGCGCGTTTCTCCCTCGTCTCCGTCGTCTCGTCGGGCGGGTCAATATTCGAGGGGATATCGTCGTGGAGCCGGTCCTGGAGGCTCTTCCGCTTCGTATCCGACCGGAGCTTGTCGATAGCCCGGCTCCTCGTAAGCGTGATGAGCCACGCCGACGGGGTGCCGCGGTCGGGCGTGTAGTCAAACGCCTTGTCCCATATCTGTTTGAATACGTCGATAGTGACCTCGTCCGCTTCCGGTTTACTCCTCAATATCTTGAGCGCGAGGCCGTACACCTGGGAGATCATCCTGTCGTAGAGCTTCCCCAGGGCCGATTCGCACCCGCGCGAGATCTTGCCGATGAGCTCTTTCAGCTCCCTTTCCAGATCGGGTATTCGGGTAGTATCTGACGATGGCATTCAGTCCGTCCGCGTCTTTATTGATAAACTAAGGATAAATCCAATTCGAATAATCCGGTTTCATGACTATAACATATCGGCGCGGGGTATTTGAGGTATTTATAGTATTATTTTTCCCGGACCCCGCCGCAGGGGCCGTTATCCCGTGAGGGCTTTGAGCGGTTATAATATATTAAGGGCGGATAAACCGAAAATCGTTAATCCCCGTATATTTAGTTGGACGGCGGCCCGATTTGTATTTTACGGCGATAAACTGTTAAAATTCGGGTAAGACCTTTAATTCTATGGCGGAAAACACGAGAATCGAGGAATTGATCCCGCTTTACGCGCTCGGCGTGCTCGAAGGCGACGAGCTCAGGGAAGCCGAACGCTTGATAAGAGAGGGCTCGCCTCACGCGAGGGAGTTATTGAGGCAGTACGAGGACGTGACCTCTCTCCTGCCGTATTCGGCCGGCGGGGCCGCGCCCGACCCCCGTGTCAGGCGGGAGATACTCGAGTACGCGAGGCGGAGCGCGCTCAGGCGAAGGCCCATACAGGCGGGCGGCTTCATGGAAAGGCTGAGGCCCTTCTTTTTCGGACTGAGCGGGGCGCTGGCCGCGGGCGTCATCGTTTTCCTATTCGTAAATAACCTGTCCCTTAGGGGTACTCTCCGGGAGGAGAAAACCGTTGTCGGAGAGCTCAACGCAAAGGTCTCCGGTCAGGAAGAGGAGATAAAGTCGCTCAGGAACCTCCTTGCCGAAAAGGAAGGCATGGTCGGCGGACTTGAAGCCAAGCTCGCGAGCTTGGAGGAGATAACGGAGTTCATGGAAGACCAGGATATAGTGCTCGTCAGGATGGAGAGGGCGGACCCCGGGATACGCGCCGGCGGCAGGGTGCTCTGGGATAAGGAAGAGCACGACGCGCTCCTTTACTGCCTCGATCTGCCCAAGGCTCCCCCCGGAAAGATATACCAGTGGTGGGTGATAGTTGACGGGGTCCCAAGGAGCGTCGGCACTTTCCATGTCGACAGCGAAGGGGACAGCGTCATCAAGATAGATTCTCTCGCAAAGTTCGGCAGGGTCGACAAGGTCCAGATGTTCCTCGTCACCGTAGAGCCCGACGGGGGCGCGCAAAAGCCATCCGGAAGCGAGCTCCTGAGGGGTCAGTCGATCTGATGCTGCTTCGTTCCCGCTCCCGGTACCAGGTTCCGCAGCCGACCTCAAGACGGGCCTCTTTTTCTGTCTTCACGAGACCGCCTGACCTGAACTTGTTTCAGGATCGCGACCGCGGCAATCTCGTCTTTTTCCTCTCCCGACGTTACGGAATTTACGTTAAGAAAATCGATTGTTTACGCGTGAAAAACCTTTCAGGGATGCGGGGGAATTGAAAGGTTTTAGCGTTAACATGAGATTTTTAGTAAATTCTGTACAGTCGGATGATTTTTGCTTCTTTTCATCAAGGAAAAGAAGAAAAATATATTGTTTTTTATGTATTCCGATGTGACAACTTTTGTCCTCGAATTACTTGACATCTACAGCAATGACAGGAATAGCTGGATTGCCGCGCCTTCGACTCCCTGTTCACCCGGCCAACATTCCCCTTTACGCATGCAATAAATCCCTACACCATCCGAGACGCTTTACAGTGCTTAACGGAAAACACGTCGCCGGGCCTCCGCCCACCCGTCCGCCGGTTGCTTGCATTTTCCGCCGAGTTATTTTAAATTCTCTTGTTGGGGGGGATGAACCTTTCAATATCTTTGATATTTTATTCGGAGGTTTGCCATGGCTAAAGGCGGCAATAATAAAGGCAATAACGGGAAGGGGAACGGTAAATTCGTTCTCGGAGAAAGGTACGAGCAGGCGCTCGATTACCCTCTTTTCGATTCCATATTCAACAGGCGCTCCCGCCGCTTCGGCCTCGGCATGAAGCTCGAGGACCCGACGCTCGGCTTCGAGTCGCAATACGAGCCTATACCTCTCGAAGAGATGGAGGAAGCGCTCCTGGTGTGGGCCGGCACGGGCCTGACGGGCCTCTGCCTCGCCGACCTCCCGCCCGAAACCGGTATCGACCTCCTCTGCCAGTGGACGGGACGCACATGGCCTTCGGCGTGCAACAACCACGGAACGGAGCTATTTTTTACGAATGACAAGGGGCTTTACCACGTCAACGTAAAGCACATGCTGCCCGGGAAACACGAGCTCGACATGTTCTTCCGCATGAGCCGCGGGGAGAGGATGGAGAGGATACTCGAGCTTTACCGCGAGAGCCTCGTCAAGCTCGAGGACGGGAGGGCCGATCTTCCTGACCGGATGCCGGGACTCTTCGAATTCAACCAGTGGAATACCAACAAGCCGGGGACGTCGGTCTTTATCCCTGTCACCGACGTTACCGAGGAGTACATCAACCTGCTGCACCTCTACTGCAGCTATACGTACGGGTTCACTATCATCGACGACCTCACGGGCAAGCCCGCGGGCGTGCAGAAGTGGATAGACAAGGGCAGGCTCAAGGGCGACATAAAGATGTCGCTCTTCGACCTCGAGGTGAGGATACTCACGGGGCTCAACGTCGAGCAGGCGTTCATCTGCCAGAACATGAGCCTTGCGCTCCAGGCGCTCGGCCTCGCCGGATGGACGTTCAGCGGGTTCATACCGAGGTTCGCAATGGGAGCGGCTCCGCACTTGTTCAAAGGGCTCGGCTTCAGGTTCATACAGCCGAAGAAAGGCGTGATAGACCCTCCGGCAACGGTTCCTGTCGGAAGGGACGGTATCTTCGAGGCATACTGCCCGCCCTATTACAAGAACATGGACGAAGCCATAGACGCCTTCCACCACCATAAGGAAGAGGCGTGGAAGCCCGAGAAGCCTTTTCCGTATACCGAGCCGGACAAACACCTCATGAGGGCGCCCAAGCCCACGAAGAACACTATTCAGATAGTGAAAGACGTGGCCAACTACATATACGACACCTACGGCAGGTTCCCGGCTTTCGTCGATCCGATGTATATGAGACTCGTTTTTCAGGCGATGAACATAGACGTGGAATTCTACGACAAGTACTATCCGAAGGGTTCTTATTCGGAAATGCACCTGCAGAAGTTCCTGAGCGGCCATCCCGCGGCGGCGGGCCGCGCGGGGGAAAAAACGGGCGGCAGGGAAGCGAGGGCCCGGGGCAGGACTGAAAAGAAGATAAAGGCTTAATTTACAGGCTTCCCGCCGCATCGGGCGGTTCTTCGGCGTTTTACCGGGCTGAAAATAAATTTCATTCCGGGTCAATCTAACACTTGACAAACACTTAATAATTATCTAAATTGGAAGTGAGGGCAAGGGAAAGGCGTTATGGTGGACTAAAAAGGTTGGGAGCTTAACTATGAAGCGTTCAGATATAGAAAAAGAATTGGCGGATAAATTTAATCTTCAACCTTCTCAATCCGAGCAGATACTCGATACGGTTATAGAACATATGACCGAGGTTCTCGAGGGCGGCGGCAGGATCGAGATCAGGGGTTTCGGAAGCTTCTTCACGAAGAGCTACGGCTCCTACGAGGGGCGGAACCCGAGGACCGGCTCGAAGGTGATGGTATCGTCGAAGAAGCTCCCTCATTTCAGGCCGAGCAGAGAGCTTATCACGAAGCTGAACGGCGGGAACGAGTAGCGCCGGTCAGCTTAGGAAACAGCAATCGGTTCCAGCCTTAACCGGGACGGTATTGATATTCCGCCCGTAACCGAACATACCCGATACATTGACAATCCGGCCGTATCCGATAGCCTTTTTTCTATGGCGCTCCGCAAAATACTTACATATCCCGATCCGTTTCTGAGAAAGAAATGCGCTCCGGTCGAAGAGATCGACGGTGAGGTGCTCGAGCTCCTCGACGACATGGCCGAGACCATGTACGGGGCCAGGGGCGTCGGGCTAGCCGCGTCCCAGATAGGGGTCGATAAACGGGTCGTCGTCATCGATATAAGCCCGAGGAACACCAGAGCGGACGAGGAAGGGGAAGGGGAAGACGAAGAGGAAGAGGAAGAGCGGACCGAATACGAGGGGCCGGGGCTGATAGAGCTTATAAATCCCGAGATAATTTCATCGGAAGGCGAGGTCATAGCCGAGGAGGCGTGCCTCAGCATCCCCGGGTTCACGAGCGACGTTAAGCGAAAGCAGAGGGTGGTGATAGAGGCCTACGACAGGGAAGGGCAGCTCATTGAGATAGAGGCCTCGGAGCTCCTCGCGCGCGTGTTCCAGCACGAGATAGATCACATCAACGGGATTCTTTTCATAGACAGGCTCTCGCGTCTCAAGCGCGAGCTCATAAAACGGAAGATAGAGAAAGAGCTCGGGAAAGAGGAAAAAAGATACGCGGTGTTGTGATGGGAATTCAACCTCAATTGTAATG
>DATIET010000117.1:0-3568 GCA_035455615.1 Thermodesulfobacteriota bacterium | reverse complement strand
TTGGCGCTGTTTACATGCTGACGGCGTATCAGAAGGTTATGTTCGGCCCGCTCGATAAACAGGAAAACAAGATGCTCCACGATATAAACCTTAGAGAGATACTCGTGCTTCTTCCTATCGCGGTGATGATGTTCGTGATGGGTATATTCCCGAAGCCTTTCCTATCCAGGATGGAGCCTTCCGTGGAAGCGCTCCTTCAAAATAAGTTCCCGAATACGGCCGTCGTCAGGAAGCTCGGAGACGAGCGTCCCCGAGAGGCTCGATCTTATCCAGAATCTCCAAAATAATATCGTCGGATCTCACGCCTTCCGCTTCGGCCCTGAAATTGAGGACGATCCTGTGCTTGAGCACGGCTGGCGCGATCGCCTTCACGTCGTCCGTCGTCGGGGTGTACCTTCCCGATAGTATCGCGCGCGCCTTGCTCCCCAGTATGAGATACTGTGACGCCCTCGGGCCCACTCCCCACGATACACCCTGCCTGACCGATTCCGGGGTGTGCGGGTCTTCGGGCCTGGTCGCCCTCGCCACGCGCACTGCGTAAGCGGCTACGTGGTCCGAGACAGGGACCCTGTGAACGAGCTCCTGGTATTCGAGTATCTTCTTCGAGTCGAGAATCTTCTGGGGCTCGGGTTTGTACGTGCCGGTCGTCGTCTTCACTATCTCGACCTCTTCTTCGTATGACGGATAAGAGACGTCTATCTCGAACATGAACCTGTCGAGCTCGGCCTCGGGGAGAGGGTAGGTGCCCTCCTGCTCTATGGGGTTCTGCGTCGCGAATACGAGGAACGGTGCCGCAATGGGGTAAGTCTCTCCTCCGACAGTCACCTTCTTCTCCTGCATCGCCTGAAGGAGCGCCGCCTGTGTCTTCGGCGAGGCCCTGTTTATCTCGTCCGCGAGCAGGATGTTGCAGAATATGGGGCCGTGTATGAATCTGAAGAACCTCGTATCGGAAGCCGGGTCTTTTTCGAGCACCTCCGAGCCGGTGATGTCGGAGGGCATCAGGTCGGGGGTGAACTGGACGCGGTTGAATTTGAGGTTGAGCACTTGTGAAAGAGTGCTCACGAGGAGCGTCTTCGCGAGTCCCGGGACGCCCACGAAAAGGGAATGGCCCGAGGACATGAGGGATATGAGCAGGTGGTCTATCACCCTCTCCTGGCCGACTATGACCTTTCCGATCTCTCGCCCTATCTCGCCCCTGACTGCGGCGACCTCTTCCACCTTCTCCCTGTCTTCTTTTGATTCGAGTCCGTTATTCATGCCGTTCACCCTTTTGCGTTAGTATGTCGAGAACCTTCCGTTCCCTCTTTGCCTCTTCCGTCCTTCCCTCTTTTTCGTATATTGCGGCGAGGGCGGTATGCACTTCTGGGTCGAAGGGGTTTATGGAGACCGCGGCAAGGTACGATTCCTCGGCCTTCCGCACGTTCCCCTGTCCGATATATATTCTTCCGAGAACGAGGTGTATGTCCACGTTCTCGGGATAAAACTCAATAAGCGGGTCGAGTATGCCGAGCGCCCTGTCCGTCTCCCCGGAGCCGTTCAGCACGGATGCGAGCCGTGTGGATATGAGCGGGGAGCCGGGGTCGAAACCGAGCGCCTTTTCGTATTCGTATGACGCCCCGCGCAACCTGCCCCTTGCGCTTAACAGATCGCCGAGCCTTGTATGGCCGCGGGCCTTGCCGTTGTCTATATCGACGAGGTCTTCGCTCCCGTCGCCCTTTTCCCCTTCCGTATTTCTTATCCTTATGCCTTTCACCTTAACGCCCGGTATTTTCTCGGTCAGGTTTTTTCCCGTGAGATATTTTTTCCACGAGCCGTAAAATGTGTCGAAGTCGAGGCCTGTGACGTCCGCGAGCGCCGCCTTATAGTCGTCCCTCGCCTTCATCGCTTCGAGGAGTCCTACCAAGCCCTCGTTCCCCCACCTGTCGACGAGGAAGCTCACGCTGGTGCCGGCCTGGGCGAAGGCAAGCTGTGCCTCGCGGGCGCTGTCGAGGAGCGCCAGCGACGGGTGCATCTTCTCTATCGGCACGAGGCCGTCTTTCTCTATCGCCTGGGCGAGTATGGTTTCGTAGAAGGGGGAGAGCACGTTACGTTTCTCCTCCCTCCATCTCGATTCCTCGAACTTGGCTATGCCCTCGTGGAGCCATACGGGGACGGTGTTCTCGCTCTTCAAGAATATGAGGTAGTGGGTGTATTCGTGCGCGAGCGTGTCCGACCACGAGTAGCCTTTGGGCAGGAGCCGCGGCGACAGTATCATAATCCTGTTGAATTTACATATGCCGACGACGCCCGTCTTCTCTACGTTCTCGGGCGGAAGCGTGGACGCTACGGTAAAGCTCTCGAGGTCCGGGTAAATCTCAACTATAACCGGCTCCCCGGGATACTCTTCCAGGTCGAGTCCGATCTCGAAACGGGATTTTTCGAGCACGTCCTTTCCGTACTCGGCTATTATGTAGTCTTTGGGATTGGCGTACCTGATCGTGAAGTGCTCCGACTTCACTTCTTTAAATTCCGGTTTCTTATTGACCGAGTGCTGAATGAATTCCATGAATCCGTCTTCCTCACCCTTTTCCCCGGACCGGACTGCTTTCAGTGTCTTTTCGGCGTACTCCCGGGCCGCCCGGTAGTTGCCGCGATAATATTCGGTGACGGCTTTGAGATAATATGCGTCGTGTCTTTCTTCATCGGTATCCGCAAGCCCGATGGCGGTATCCGCCTTCCCGGACGCTCCGTCTATGTTCCATTTCCTGACGTCGGCCTCCCCTTCCTGAAGGAGGCGCGTGAAGTCAGTCTCCTGCGCGGGCGCCCCGTACGCAGCCGATGAGACGAGCATCAAAAGCGGGATGATTATCCTGACAACAATGCCGGTTGAATTCATTTTATGATCCTGTCGTAGTATTTCTTGTTGAGCTCGCCGTATCCATCGGGCGAGCCACCTTTCATAGCCTTGAGTATGTTCTCTTTGAATTCCCTGCCGATCTCGGTCTCGGCCGCTTCCGGTATCTCTACGTACTCCGTATCTACTCCCTGCGTCCCCTGGCGCATCTGCTGCTGTCCGAGCACCATCGGCACCGGGGAGCCGCTGCCCTGGGCGCTTGCCTGCATCTTCTGAAGCAGGCTCTCCGCTTTCTCCCTCGCCTCCTTGAGGGACTTAACGGCTTCGTCCTGGTTCGATATCGCCTTCGAGAGCTCGTTCCCGCCCAGGTTGTCAGAAGCCCTACCCATGTGGTTTTCGGCGTCGGCGAGGTCTTCGCCAATCCCGGGGCTGAGCAGCATCTCCTTCCTCAAATCCTCGATCTCGTCCCCGAGCCCTCCCGTCTCCTCCCTGATCTCGTCCTGCCTTTCCGCCATTCCGGAGGATTCGGGCTCATCGTTATTGGAGCTGAGGAGTCTCTCGAGGTCCCTCGCGATCTCACCTGCGATCCGCTCCGAGTTCCCTAGCTCGTCCCTCGCCGCTTTCAGGTTGCCGACGCCCGCTTCGCCCAGGTCGAGGAGGCCCTTCGCCGTCTCCGCTGCGTTCTTCGCGTTCTTGTGGGCCTCTATCATCTCCATCGAGTCAAGCCAGTTCTTA
>DATIET010000116.1:0-3324 GCA_035455615.1 Thermodesulfobacteriota bacterium | reverse complement strand
GTGCTCATGCCGCTTAGCTCCGTGCTGCTCATAGCCTCCTCGCTTTACGGTCAGAACAAGACGAGGACCCGGGAGGGAGCTGCGCGGGCATGAATATTATTTTTCTGACACTGGGGGTTTCTATTGCGATCGCGCTCGTATTCCTAGCGGCTTTTATATGGGCTGCGGGAAAGGGCCAGTACGACGACCTCGAAACTCCGGGCCACAGGATGCTTCTGGACGATAATGATACGGATAAAAAGAAACAACAAGCCAAGGAGGAAACGGGTAAATGAGTGACGCCAGAGCGGGAAACGCCGCCATTACTGAAAATATTTATTACGACGACGACATAGTCAAGAAATTTATCTATGCGACGATATTCTGGGGAGCCGCGGCTTTCGTAGTCGGACTGATTGCGGCTCTCCAGCTTGCATACTGGCCTGCGAACCTCGAGCTTCCGTGGCTCACGTTCGGCAGGATCAGGCCGCTCCATACGAATGCGGCTATATTCGCATTCGGCGGCAATATAATTTTTGCGGGCATATACCACTCGACGCAGCGGCTTTTGAAAACGAGGAACTTCTCGGACTTCCTCAGCAATTTTCATTTCTGGGGATGGCAGCTTATCATAGTGGGCGCTCTCGTTACGCTCCCCCTCGGCTACTCCCACGGGAAGGAATACGCCGAGCTCGAGTGGCCCCTCGACATCGCAATAGCAGTCGTCTGGGTGGTATTCGCAGTCAACTTCTTCGGCACCATAGCGATAAGGAGAGTCAGTCACCTCTACGTGGCGATATGGTTTTATATCGCGACGATAGTGACCGTAACGCTCCTCCACGTAGTAAACTCGATCGAGATCCCGGTTGCCATGTTAAAGAGCTACCCCGTCTATGCCGGGGTACAGGATGCGCTGGTTCAGTGGTGGTACGGCCATAACGCCGTCGCCTTCTTCCTGACGACTCCGTTCCTGGGGCTCATGTACTACTACGTACCCAAGGCCGCGAACAGACCGATATACAGCTACAGGCTCTCGATAGTCCATTTCTGGTCTCTTGTCTTCATATACATATGGGCGGGCCCGCACCATCTCCTGAATACCGCTCTGCCCGATTGGGCGCAGACGCTCGGGATGATATTCAGCCTGATGCTCTGGGCGCCCAGCTGGGGGGGCATGATAAACGGTCTCCTGACGCTGAGAGGCGCGTGGACCAAGCTGCGTACGGACCCAATAATCAAGTTCCTCGCGGTGGCCGTCACGTTTTACGGTATGTCCACTTTCGAGGGACCCCTGCTTTCCATAAAATCGGTGAGCTCCCTCGCGCACTATACGGACTGGATAATCGGCCACGTACACGGCGGGACGCTCGGCTGGAACGGCTTCCTCACGTTCGGGATCATATACTACCTCGTGCCGAGACTCTGGAACACGAAGATATACAGCCAGAGAATGATGAACTGGCACTTCTGGATAGGCCTGCTCGGCATACTTCTCTATTACATATCCATGTGGGCGAGCGGCATAACGCAGGGCCTCATGTGGAGAGCCATCGGAGAGAACGGTCAGCTCGTTTATCCGGATTTCGTCGAGACGGTGATGAGGATAGTCCCGCTCTATTACGTGAGGTTCGCGGGCGGCGTCCTGTTCCTGACGGGGTTCCTGCTCCTCATTTACAACGTATGGATAACTATCGCGAGAGCGCCCAGGGGAGAGAGAGCGATGGCGGTCGAGGTACCCGCACGCTCCTCGGACGTTACCGATATCGGCACCGGGCACAGGAAGCTCGAAGCCCTGTCCGTTATCTTCACGGTGCTCCTGTTCTTAGCCGTGCTAGCGGGTTCGATAATCGAAATCGTGCCTACGCTCGCGATCTATAAATACCTGCCGCAGACTGCCAAGACCGAGCCTTACACGCCCCTTGAGCTCGCAGGCAGGGATATCTATATAAAGGAAGGCTGCTACGTATGTCATTCGCAGATGATCAGGAAGCTGCCCTACGACGTGCTCAGGTTCGGAGCTAACTCCACGCTCGAGGAATCCATATACGACCGCCCGTTCCAGTGGGGGTCGAAGAGGACGGGCCCAGACCTCGCCAGGGTGGGAGGCAAATACCCGGATATGTGGCACCTCCGTCATATGATCGACCCGCGCGTAATCACTCCCAGGTCGATAATGCCCGCATACCCGTGGCTCGCCGCGGGGAAGATCGATTACAACATACTTCGGAAGAAGCTGAGCGTCATGAAGATGCTCGGCGTGCCCTATAACGACGAGGACGTCTCGAACGCCGATATTAACGCCGAGAAGCAGGCCGCCGTGATTTACGAGGGTCTCCTCACTCAGGACCCGTCACTCGAGTCCGTCAAGGACACTGAAGTCATAGCGATCATCGCATACCTGCAGAGTCTGGGTAAAAAGACGTCCCCGGAGGGGGTGGCAACATCAAACAGATAGCCCTCTCTTACTTTACGGATATCGAGATAATCGTCATCGCGCTCATCATATTCCTTTCGGCCTTCGTCGTGATCGTGCTTTGGGCGATAAAGAGACCGAAAACGGAGATCGAGGAAATGGAACGCCTTCCCCTCGAAGATGAGAGATTCAGATCAAAGGAGGACAACAATGCCTGATAAGGAAAAACTCATCGAAAACCACGAGTACGACGGAATACAGGAGCTCGACAACCCGCTCCCCGGATGGTGGCTCATGACTTTTTACATCACCGTGATATTCGCCGTCATCTATTTCGGGTATTACCAGCTATTCGGAGGCCCCACCCTCGACGAGGAGCTCGCGTCCGAGATGGGCTCAATAAAAGCCGAGCAGGAAAAGACCGAAGAGGCGGAAGAACTGAAGACTCAGGAGGATTATCTGGCGCTCGTTTCCAATCCGGACGCTATAGCGAAGGGCAAGGCGGAATTCATGACCAAGTGTATGCCGTGCCACGGAGACAAGGGGCAGGGGATCATCGGCCCTAACCTCACGGACGATTATTGGATACACGGCGACGGGTCAATTCCGGCTATACTTAAAGTCATGAACGAAGGGGTCCTGGATAAGGGGATGCCCCCCTGGAAAGGGGTCATACCGGCAGACCTGGAGGAAGACGTAGCGGCGTACGTTTACAGCATCCACGGCACGAACCCGCCCGGAGCTAAGGCGCCGCAGGGACAGATGATAGAGCGGAGATGAAAGTACTCGACCAGAGACACCTCCCGGACGAGCGTCCGGCGACCATGGATGAAAAGGGGAAGAGGGTCTTCATATTCCCAGCGCAGGTTTCGGGCATCTGGCGGAGCTTGAGGACCGTCACGGAGATATTCCTCGTGATCTTCTTCCTCGTT
>DATIET010000115.1:0-21692 GCA_035455615.1 Thermodesulfobacteriota bacterium | reverse complement strand
ACCCCCACCCTAGCCCTCCCCCCTCCTAATGAGGGGGAGGGAAATTGATTTGTGCGCGGTTTTGCAAATGTCGGAATGGGAAAAACTTAAATCCTCCCTAACCCTCCTTTACTAAAGGAGGGAATTAAATGCAAAGGCGAGAATGTACGGCCGAATAGTGTATGAGCGCGGATTCTGCGTCTTTCCGTCCTTCGACAAGCTTCAGGCTTCGCCATCCTCCTCTACTAAAGCTTCGGAGGATAACAGGCTACGCCGAACAAGCAGGGCGAACGGGATTTGTTGGATGAATAAGTGAAAGGTGACACCCCCACCCAAACCCTCCCCCCTCAAGGGGGAGGGAATTAATGTGGAACCGATTCTGAGAATGTCGGAGAAGATAAAGCCCAAATGACCCCCTACCTGATTTTCTTTCTAGAATCTATCGCAGAGCGCAGAAGCCGAAATTGACGGAGCTGCCTGAGCGGACTATGTTGTTCCAGGAGACTCCTTCGGCCCTCACTTCACTCCCCGTTTGGTTGTAGGTGGCGTTCCACATATTCCTTACCCTTCCCTGTATGTCGAACTTCACAACCCAGTCCACGTTGCCCGACGACGTGTTCTCTACAGTCACATCCGCGCAGTAGCCTGTCTTCCAGTCGTCATTAATTCTGACTTCCGTCGTAAGACCGCCTGTAGGTGTCGGCGTGGGCGCCGGAGTCGGCACGGGCGTTGGCACCGGAGTAGGTGCAGGCGTTGGTACGGGCGTAGGTACGGGTGTCGGGACAGGGGTAGGCACGGGTGTGGGTACAGGTGTCGGAGGCGTACTAGTTCTATCGGCGCAGAAGCCGAAATCGACAGACGCCGACGGGTTGACCGTGTTGTTCCAGGAAACCCCCTCGGCTGTAACGGAATTGCCTGTCTGCACAAAAACTGCGTTCCAAAGATCCCTGATAACGCCATCGACCGTAAAGGTGACCTTCCAGTCTGAGACATTAGTGCCGTTATTAGTAACCTTCACCTGCGCGCAGTAGCCCGAGCCCCAGTCGTCGTTTATATTGACGGTGACCGCGAGGACGTCCCCGCCTCCCGGCTGGCTGTCAGTTTCATCGTCGCCGTCCGCGGACGAGCATCCGGGGTCGTCCGGATAATCGGTGAGGCCGTCCCCGTCGTTGTCGAGACCGTCCGAGCATTGGGTCTCGTCCCCGGGCTCTTCACCGGCGCCGTCCATCAGTCTTCCCAGGAGATCGACCTTATCCTGCCAGACGCTCTTCCAGTCGTCCTGCAATATCCCTCCCGTGTCGCCGCTGTTCGGGTTCCAGGACCAGTAGAAGAAATCTGTCATTCCCTTTGCGTCCATGTAGGCTATGAGAGCATCCTGGAGCACCTTGTCTCTAGGGTCGCCCCCGTGTCCGTACCGCCCTCCGAACTCGCCTATGACAACCGAGTAACCGAGGTCGGTGAGGTATCCGAAATGGGACTCCCATATATCGGGCATATTGTTCGGGAAGTCAGAAGCGTTGAAATAGGGCTGGACGAATACGTCCGGGCCGTAAACGTGCGGGCTGAGGACCACCTTATCGGCCGGTATGTCGAGCGGGTAGCACTCGAAAGGCTCGAGGTTGCCGCCCCACCAGTGGCTTAATGTGCCGCTGCAGACGGGGTTGTCCTGAATGCCCTGGACGAATATCAGGACGTCCGGGTTCGCCGCGAGCACCTCGCCAGCTGCTCTCTCCGCGGCGGTGTTCCAGTCGGTCGCTTCGCTGCCCGTCCCCCACGTGGCTTGACCGTGGGGCTCGTTCTTTATGTCTATGCCGACGACATGCCCGACCCCGCTGTAACGGTCAGCGACGAATCCTATGTCGTCGATCCAGTCCTGCTCGGTGTATGCGCCCGAGTACCAGAGCTCGTTAATAGACTGGCAGTCGTAATTATGAAAATCGAAGACGATAAATATCCCCTGGGCGTCGAGCTCGTATACAACCTTGTCGAATATGTCGAGGGATCGGAGACCCTGGAGGTCCGGGTTGAGCGAATAATTTATGCTCGATAGGCCGTATTGTTAAGGGTCTCCGGGCAGAAGGGGAGCCTGACGGCCGTAAACCCGAGCCCCTTTATCTGGCTTATCATATCCTTCCAGTTCCTGGCCCAGAGACCGTGGACTACGTGGTCCCCTGTCTCGAAGCCGAACCAGCTTACGCCGTAGAGATTGACTCTTTCGCCCCCTTCGTCGTACAGCTTCCCTTCCAGGGCGTTATATCCCCAGGCGGGTAGAGAGAGCATGAGGAGCAAAGAAAAAACTACCGGCAGTCGTTGAAGCATGAGAATACCTCCGTTCAGTTTATATCCGTTCTAACACAAAATTCTGTCCGGGCAAAGAATAAATATGTTTTCTCCGAATCGACACTTGAAGTCGTTTCGCGAGAATGAAGCCGACCGGCCCCGGCGCCCGGAAACGCCGGTCGAGTGACTTCGATCACACATTGCACACTATTCTCACGATATATACGTTGACGGGGGCCTGAGCGGATGAGGGCTGTGTTTCAATTACGAGTATTGTGTTATGATTTTACAGACACCGAACAGCATGCGCCGACGATGCGCGCGGCCAGCCGTGCGTTTATTAACCGGAACGAATCTTTATTGACTGCGGTTTGAAGTATGAAGTAACATCAGAACGACGACCATGCCCGGAGATAATTACTCGACCGAAGACGACCTCGTCAAATTCGAAGAAAAGTACGCAAGGATCCTGACGGAGGACCCCTCGTCGGTAGCATTTATTTTCCTCGCCCAGGTCCTCTACAAGCAGGGGAAGGTCGATAAGGCCATTAATGTATTGATAAACGGATTGAAGTATAATAAGAAGAGCGTTACGGGCAGGTTTCTATTAGGGAAAATCTACTACGACAGGTGGCTCATCGAACAGGCCAAGAGGGAATTCCGGGCCGTCGTCGAGCTCGCTCCGGACAACCTCGCCGCATGCAAGATGCTGGTGCAGATACTGAAGAGCGAGGAAGCCTACGACAAGGCCCTGGAAGTCCTGAGGACGGCGTCGGCTTATCATACGCACGACTCATCCATAATGTCCGAGCTCGCGGAGATCGAGGCCTCGCTGTCGCAGGCGAAGATAAAGGAGAAGGAATTCCAGTTCGCGAGGGAGAGCATAAAGACGGCGCTCGAATCGAAGAGCGTCGAGGACCTCGAATCGAGCGTGGTAAAATACGAAAAGGAGCTGCTTACGGAGACGATCGCCGACATCTATATCGCACAGGGCCTCCATGAGAAGGCCTGCATGGTACTCGAGAAGGTGCTCGAGAGCGATCCCGGAAACGACGCCGTCGGGAAGAAGCTCGCACAGATGAGGCTCTACCTGGTAAATAAAAGCGCCGGGTTCCTTCGGGGAGAGTGAACGCACACATGAAGATACTGATCATACACGGACCGAACCTTAACATGCTAGGCAAGCGGGAGCCTTCGATATACGGCGCGGGCACGCTCCAGGAAATAAACAGACTCCTCAAGGAGGAGGCGAAGAGGCTCGACGTCAAGGCCGAGGTATTCCAGTCGAACTCGGAAGGGGAGATCGTAGGCAGGATCCAGGACGCGATGAAAAAGTCGGACGGAATCCTCATCAACCCAGGGGCGTACACCCACACGAGCATCGCCATCAGGGACGCGATACTCTCGGCCGGGCTGCCCGTGGTCGAAGTCCACATCTCGAATATTTACAAGAGGGAGGACTTCAGGCAGAAGTCTTTTATTTCCGGGGTCTCGGTCGGGGTCATATCCGGGTTCGGACCTGACAGCTATATTCTCGGGCTGAACGGGCTCGTCAGCTACCTCCGGGGCCGCGATACGGAATGAGCCCGGGCGTATGAAACGATTTCATCGACGGCCGGCCGGCTTCAGAACCCGGGTGCTATACCCCGGATAGAATTTATCGTGCAGATTTTATTTCCGCTCCCATGAAAAAAAACTGGACAATAAAAAAGGAAAACCCGAAGCTGAGAGAGAGGATTTCGAAAAACCTCCGTATCTCGCCCCTCACCGCGCAGCTCCTCATAAACAGGGGGATCGGGAACGAAGCCGAAGCGAACCTGTACCTCAACAGCACGCTCTTCGACCTCCCATCGCCTTACCTCATGAAGGGAATGGACAAGGCCGTAGAAAGGATCAAACGGGCGATAGAGAACAGGGAAAAAATCGCCATATACGGGGACTACGACGTGGACGGGGTCACGTCGACCGCGTTATTCTATACATTCCTCAAGGGTCTCGGAGCGGACGTGACCTTCTATAACCCGGACAGGATAAAGGAAGGTTACGGCGTCAATATCGAGGCCGTAAGAAAGCTGGCGGAGGGGGGGGTGACTCTCTTCATCTCGGGCGACTGCGGCATAACCGCAGTGAAAGAGGTCGGGGAAGCGAAGAGGCTCGGGGCCGATTTCATAGTGACCGACCACCACAAGCCGCCAGAGGAGCTTCCGGACGCCGTGTCCATTCTGAACCCCCAGCTCTCCGACTGCAAATATCCCGGGAAAACCATCGCGGGCGTGGGAGTGATGTTCAACCTGGCCGTCGCGCTCAGGCGCGCGCTCAGGGAGGATGGCTTCTTCAGGCAGGGCGAGCCGAACCTGGCCGATTACCTCGACCTCGTCGCTTTGGGGACTGTGGCCGACTGCGCGCCGCTCACGGACGTGAACCGCATATTCGTGAAAGAGGGAATAAAGAGGATGGAGAACCCGAAGAGGACAGGGCTCCTCGCGCTCAAGGAGGCGAGCAGTATCACGGGAGCGGTGAATACGTTCGACCTCGGATTCAAGTTAGGGCCGAGGATAAACGCCTCCGGGAGACTGAGCACGGCGGGAAAGGCGGTCGAGCTATTTATCTCGGACGATATCGGGAGCGCGAGGGACATCGCCAAAGCGCTCAGCCGCGAGAATTCGGAAAGACAGAACATCGAGGGGGAGATTCTGGACGAGGCCGTAAGGCAAATCGAATCAGAGCCCGGTATCCTGAAGGCCAATTCGATCGTGCTCGCATCGGCCGACTGGCATCCGGGAATAATAGGGATCGTAGCCTCGAGGATCGCGGAGCGGTACGAGAAGCCCGCAATCCTCATCGCGGTCGACGGGAACGGCCTGGGGAAGGGCTCGGGAAGGAGCGTCGGGGGAATAAATATATACAGCGCGCTCTCGGAATGCCGGGAGCTGTTCGAGCAGTTCGGCGGGCACGAGCAGGCGGCGGGCCTCTCAATCAAAGCGGAAAAGATAGATGAGTTCAGGACAATGTTCGAGAAAGCTATCGCGGGATCGGGGCACGCGTACGAGCCCAGGCTCGATATAGACTGCGAAGTAGAATTCCCGGAACTCACGGACGCTCTCCTCACAGAGTTCGGCATGCTCGAGCCGTTCGGGATCGGGAACCCGGAGCCTGTTTTTATCGCCCGGTCGATCGACGTGGTCTCCCGGCGGGTATTCAAGGACAAGCACCTCGGCCTCAAGCTGAAACAGGGAGCGAAGTCCCTCGATGCGATATGGTTCAATGCCGGGGACATACCGGAGCTGCCGGACAGAATCGATCTCGCCTTCACACCTGAATTCAATAAGTGGAACGGTAAAAAAGATATAAGGCTCAGGGTGCTCGACGGAAGCTGGTAGCCCTTCATGCAACGTCCCGCTCATAAGGTAAGCTATTTCCAGCTATATTATTAAGCTCATAACAAAGAAGCAAAGGGGGGTTTCGTAATGTCAATAAGACCGGGTTTGCAAAATTTCAATTTCCTGTACCCGATATTGATCATCGTGATAATAATTCTTGCCACGAGCTCGTTCGTAATAGTGGAGAGCGGTCACGTAGGCGTCATAAGGACGCTCGGGGCCGTACAGCCCGTTCCGCTCTCGGAAGGTTTTCATTTCAAGAAACCGTTCATCGACAAAATCGAGCAGATCGACGTAAGGCTAAACAAGGCGCAGTCGAAATCCGCAGCCGCTTCTAAAGATTTACAGACAGTACAGACTCAGGTTACGGTGCAGTACTCGCTCCTGGGTCCCTCGGCTCCGGAGACGTATCAGAAGATAGGTAACCGCGACGTGGTTGCGGCGACGGTAATCGAGCCCGCGATCCAGGAATCCGTGAAAGCGATAACCGCCCAGTACACGGCCGAGCAGCTCGTAACGAAGAGGGCGGAGGTCAAGCTCCAGATACAGGAAGCCATAGACAACTTCATCGACGTGACGTTAAAGGACAAGAACGTCCCGGCGGCCCTCAAGATCTCAAACGTCGCGATCACCGATTTCGAATTCTCCGAAGAGTTCAACAGGGCGATCGAGCTCAAGGTCAGGGCTGAGCAGGAGGCCCTTCAGGCCAAGAACGAGAAGACGAAGAGGGTCACGCAGGCCGAAGCCGCGTACCAGGAACAAAAGCTCGCCGCCGATGCCGCCGCGTACGATATAGAAGCCCGCTCGAGGGCGAAGGCCGACGCTATAGAGAGGGAAGCCAAGGCTCTCAAGGACAACCCCGCATTAATCCAGCTGAGGCTGTCGGAGAAATGGGACGGGACTCTCCCGAAGTTCACGGGGGGAGAGGCTATCCCGTTCATCGACATCAACTCGGTTATTGAAGATAAGCAGTAGCCGCGCATTGTACGATGTAATGTGTACGCCGGCTGCCTGAGGGTGCTCACCCGCCCTCCCAAGATTTTATATCCGGGCAGGTGCAGACGAGGTTCCTGTCGCCGTAGGGGTTATTTATCCTCCCGACCGGCGGCCAGAATTTATTCTCTTCGAGATAGGGGAGCGGATAGGCGGCCTTATGCCTCGAATAGTGATGAGTCCATGCGTCCCCCGTCGCCTCGCGGGCCGTGAGCGGGGCGTTCCTGAGCACGTTGTCTTCTCTCTCTTCCGTACCTTCGGAAATCTCCCTTACCTCTTCGTTTATGGAAACGAGCGCGTCGCAGAAACGGTCAAGCTCTTCTTTCGCTTCGCTCTCCGTAGGCTCTATCATGACGGTCCCGGCCACAGGCCACGAGACCGTGGGCGCGTGGAAGCCGTAATCCATGAGCCTCTTGGCCACGTCTTCGACCTCGATACCCGCGTCCTTCTTAAAACGCCTCATATCGAGTATGAATTCGTGAGCCACCCTCCCGCGCGAGCCCGTATAAACCACGTCATAAATTTTTTCGAGTCTCGATTTTATGTAATTGGCGTTCAGTATGGCGTATTTCGTCGCGTCCGTAACGCCGTCCCTGCCGAGCATCCTGATATAAGCATAGGAAACCAGCAGTATGCTCGCGCTCCCCCAGGGGGCCGATGCCACGGCGTGTATCGGTTTCTCCCCTCCGGTCTTCACGAGCGCGTGGCCGGGAAGATAAGGCGCCAGATGTTTCCGCGCGCATATAGGGCCCATTCCGGGGCCGCCCCCGCCGTGCGGGATGCTGAACGTTTTATGGAGATTGATGTGGCATATATCGGCGCCGATGATAGAAGGGTTCGTCAAACCCACCTGGGCGTTCATGTTGGCCCCGTCCATGTATACCTGACCGCCGTTTTTGTGGACGACGGAGCATATCTCCTTAATCTTCTCCTCGAAGACCCCGTGCGTCGAGGGGTACGTAACCATGAGCGCGGCAAGCTCGTCCCTGTGCTGCTCCGCTTTCTCTTTCAGAGATTGGAGGTCTATGTTGCCGCGCTCGTCGCAGTCTACGACGACGACCTTCATGCCCGCCAGAGCCGCGCTCGCGGGGTTCGTGCCGTGAGCGGACGACGGAATGAGCGCCACGTTCCTCCGACCCTCGCCCCTGTCCCTGTAATAAGCCCTTATGACCATGAGCCCCGTGTATTCGCCCTGAGCGCCTGAGTTGGGCTGGAGCGAGACCGCGGGGAAGCCGGTAATGGCGGACAAATACTTCTCGAGCTCCTTGAATATCCGCAAATACCCCCGCGTCTGGCCGGCGGGGGTGAACGGATGGAGCTTAGAGAATTCGGGCCACGTTACGGGGACCATCTCCGTCGTCGCATTCAGTTTCATGGTGCAGGACCCCAGCGGTATCATCGAGGTGGTGAGAGAAAGGTCTTTACTCTCCAGTTTCTTTATATACCGGAGCATTAGGGTTTCGGAGTGGAAGCTGTTGAATACAGGGTGTATCATGTAATCGCTCTTACGCTCGAGCCCGGACGGGAGCCTGGAACCCGCGTCCCTGTGACTCACATCCATGCTTTCCGCAGTCGATTTAACCCCCAGAGATTGTGAAAAAACCTTTATGATATCGAGGATGTCCCCGGCCTCGGTCGTCTCGTCGAGGGATATGCCTACATAACGCCCGCCCCGGTAATTGAAATTCATCCGGGACTTTTCCGCGATCG
Source organism: Thermodesulfobacteriota bacterium (assembly GCA_035455615.1). Lineage (GTDB taxonomy): Bacteria > Desulfobacterota_D > UBA1144 > Nemesobacterales > UBA2774 > 2-12-FULL-53-21. The sequence continues at coordinate 13,350 of DATIET010000115.1, read as the reverse complement.
ATCTGATTTTATCCACGAGCCCCGAGGAGCCTTCTCCGAGGTCGAGCTTCAATGTATCGAAGTAGTGTTTGTTCTTCTGCGAAATTCCCAGCTTAAGGAGCTCGTTTTCGAGAAGGACGGCCGACCGGTGGATTTTCCGGGCTATCGCCCTGAGCCCGGCGGGGCCGTGATAGACCGCGTACATCGAGGCCATTATGGCGAGGAGCGCCTGGGCGGTGCATATGTTCGAGGTCGCTTTCTCCCTCCTTATGTGCTGCTCCCTCGTCTGTAGAGCCATTCTGCAGGCGGGGTTTCCGTGAGAGTCTATCGATACCCCGATTATCCTGCCCGGTATCTGACGCGCGAAATCCTGCCGCGTAGCGAAGTATGCCGCGTGCGGCCCGCCGAACCCGAGCGGTACGCCGAACCTCTGCGCCGAGCCCAGGACAGCGTCGGCCCCGAACTCGCCGGGCGGGGTGAGGAGCGTGAGAGATAGCAGATCGGCGGCGACGGCAACTAGCGCCCCCCGCTCGTGGGCCCTTTTTATGAAATCGGAATAGTCAGAGACCTCTCCGTCCGAATCCGGGTACTGGAGGAGAGCGCCGAACACGCCGCCCGTGAATTCGAACCGGGTATGGTCACCGACCTCGAGACTTATCCCCAAGGGCTCGGCGCGGGTCCTCAACACATCGATAGTCTGGGGGAGGCATTTCTCGGAAACAAAGAAGACATCCGGGCCGTCGCTGTCTTTTTTCTTGTCGGAGACGCGGTGAAGCATCGTCATGGCCTCAGCCGCGGCGGTGCCTTCATCGAGGAGGGACGCGTTCGCGATATCCATCCCGGTGAGGTCGACGACCATCGTCTGAAAATTGAGGAGCGCTTCGAGACGCCCCTGCGATATCTCGGCCTGATAAGGCGTGTACTGCGTATACCATCCGGGGTTCTCGAGTATGTTCCTCTGTATAACGCCCGGGGTGACGCAGTCATAGTAGCCGAGCCCGATATAGGACTTATAAACCCTGTTCATGCCGGCCTTCGCGCGGAGGTCTTCTAAAAGCGCGTGCTCGCTTATGCCTTCGGGGAGGTTCAATTGTTTTTTGAGTCTTATCGACGAAGGGACAGTCTCGTCTATGAGTTTATCGAGAGAGGCGACACCGATGACGCCGAGCATGGAGTCGAGCTCCGATCTATCGGGGCCTATATGCCGTCTCGCAAATGTAGGGTATCCGTCCTGTTCTGTTTCCATCTATCTCTTTATTGACCGGGATTCTATAATTATCTGCGGAGGATTAATTGTCTGTCTGAATTGATTCGAGCTCTATATACGAATACGGGGCCCGTAAAGAATCAGCCGTTCGATTCTATTCTTCCGTTTCCTTCTCCACATATTCCGCGTACTCTTCGAAATCCATCAAATCTTTCAGCTCGCTCGGATCGTAAGGCCTTACCTTGATCATCCACCCTTCCCCGTAAGGGTCACCGTTGATAGTTTCCGGAGCGTCCAGTAGAACCTCGTTCACTTCCACGACGTCGCCGCTCACGGGGGCGTATAGATCCGAGACGGCCTTTGTCGATTCCACCGCACCGAAAGGGTCGCCCTTGGTTATTTCGTCCCCTTCGCTGGGAAGCTCAATGTAGACTATCTCGCCGAGAGCGTCCTGCGCGTAATCCGTAATACCGATCACGAGCAAATCTCCTTCTTCCATCGCCCATTCGTGATCGCCGGTGTATTTGAGTTCGTCAGGAATTTGTACCATCGTCAGATCTCCTTAGTTAACGTCCTTTTTATAAAAGGGAATATTTACTACCTGCGCCTCCCTGAAAGTGTTCCTTATTTCGATTTGTATCCTGTCGCCCAGGGCTATGTCACTTGTTAGATAACCCATACCTATCGATTTTTCAAGGCTCGGGGATAAAGTCCCGCTCGTAACGCTGCCGATCCGGGCGCCGTTCTTAAAGACCCCGTACCCCTCTCTCGGGATACCGCGGTCTAGCATTTCAAAACCGTATATATGGTGTTTAACGCCCTCAGCGAGGACCTTGTTCAATGCGTTTCTGCCGATGAAGTCCCCGGCGTCCATCTTCACATACCTCCCGAGACCAGCCTCGAAAGGGTTTATCTCATCGCTTATCTCATGCCCGTATAATGAGTAACCCATCTCGATCCTGAGCGTGTCGCGCGCCCCGAGCCCGCAGGGCTTGATACCATGTGCTTGCCCCGACTCCATCAATCCCGTCCAAAGCAGGGGACCCCCTTCCCAGGGTAAAAATATCTCGAACCCGTCTTCCCCCGTGTAACCCGTCCTCGCTATGAGCATCTCCATACCTTTCCACGTAAAAGGAAGGAAATAGAACCTCCGGAGCGTACTCAAATCCGACGACAGGCATCCGGATAAAATTTCCTCCGAGCGCGGACCCTGGAGGGCGATCTGGGAATATTCGCCGCTCCTGTCTTCGATCTCTACATCAAAATTTTCATCTGCCCCGATTATCCATTCGTAGTCTTTAGCGGTATTGGACGCGTTTACGCAGAACAAATAATTCTCGTCCGAGAGCTTGTACAGAATCACGTCGTCCACCACACCGCCTCTATGATTGCATAAGAGCGTGTACTGGGCCTGAAAGTCTTTTACGCCGTGTATATCGTTCGTCGTTATACGCTGACAGAAAAGCGCGGCTTCCTTTCCCCTTATCTCAATCTCCCCCATATGGCTCACATCGAATAACCCGCAAGCGCGTCTGACGGCGAGATGCTCCTCCCTCAGTCCCTCGTACTGAACGGGCATCTCCCATCCAGCAAATTCGACTATCCTCGCTCCCAGCTGCAGGTGGATGGGAAACATCGCCGTCCTCTTCGATTTCACACTAATTGTTTAACAACTCAGAATGGGATTGTCAATAACGCGGGGGGCGAATATTGGGGAGAGCGTTTACGATAGAACTTGCGCAGCCGGATGCAGGCACGAGAATGATCGTGTAAATGAAATAATTTATTTCCCGAAGGATTATAGAAATAAATTATCCGCAACCGGAAAATTCAAGGATTTCGGGTTTATTGCGAGGATGCCGTTACTCGGCGCCGAGCGTCGTGACTATATCCCTATACCCGAGCGGTACAAGATCCAGGTCATTCGCATAATTTCGAACGCCGCTCTCATCGACCCACACATAAATGGTTTGCTCCTCCGCAGGCGGAGGGTTGTAGTAGTCGGCAACGCCCTTCTCGGGAGAATCCGTGTTCACATACCCGGCATCCGAATTACCCTGTTGGTATTCCGCGGGAGCCGGCGAGTCCTGACCTAACTGATTCACCTCCAGATTGCTCGGCCTTTCGAGAGTGGTGCCGAGCGTAGTCCCGTAACCGAACGGATAGTCAGGGTCCACGTAAGCATAATAATTGGTATAAGGCGCATAGCCGTAGTAACCAGAATAGTAGTACGGGGCATAGAGGGGATTGAATTTATGATGTCCTTTATGGTGATGACCTTTACCATGCCGCTTGTCATCACCGCCGTGCCAACGGTCATTCTTATCACCGGAATCATGCCGGACGTTATGGGTTTTATTAAAATTGTTATTGAATGGCCGAGCTTGACCGAAGTTACGGTTGACGTTAGTTCCGGGCATATTATCAGGCCGGGGCTCTTTACTCGCAGCCTGTTTCGACTGCCCGACTTTTTGACCGAGATTTCCGCTTTTCGAGCCTAAACTCTGCCCGTGAGCCCATACCGGAAACGAAACCACCATCAGCGCCAGAACCAGAGAGAATAAAAGTTTAATGTTCATTATACGAGCCCGCCCTTCCCTCCCAATACGATACGTATAGTATACGGGATCGGTTCTCTATTTGATATATCTTTCATTTGGCAAATCAGCCGGATAGTTGCAGGCGTACAGCTCAAATATCTCTGAATAATTCAATGACACCTGGCTTCATGACCTTGCCCATCTGGTTCCGGGGGAGCTCGCCGACCGTAATGATACGGGAAGGTATCTTGTATTGGGCGAGCCTCTCCCTGCACCATTCCCTTAGCGATTGCAGGTTCACCTCTCCGCCCCTCGAAAGGACGAGGGCGGCGCAGACCCTCTCACCCCACTCTTTGTCCTCGAGACCGACGACCGCGCACTCCTCGATATCAGGGTGTGCTCTCAGGACCTCCTCGATCTCGAGAGCCGAAATCTTGTATCCGCCGCTCTTGATAATATCTACCGATTTCCTGCCGAGAATCCTGTAGCTGTCTTGAGCGTCCCTCTCGGCGATGTCGCCTGTCATGAACCATCCCCCTTTCATAAAACCCTCATTCGTGGCTTCGGGGTTGTTCCAATACTCGAGGAACACGTTTTTTCCTCTTACTACTATTTCTCCGGCCCCATCCCCGCCGATCATGCGCCCACCCTCATCGATCAGCCTCACATCGACCCCAGGGAGCGGCGTCCCCACACGTCCGGGCTGCCTATCACCCCGCAGTGGGTTCGAGAGCGCCATTCCGGTCTCGGTCATCCCGTAGCGTTCAAGGAGCACATGGCCGCTAATCTCCCGCCATCTCTCGAGCGTGCTCACGGGCAATGCCGCCGAACCCGAGACCATGAGGCGCATCCTCCGGCAGGCCCCGGCCATCAATTTCTTTTCTCTGTCCCCAGCTTCGTCCCACGAGCGTATGAGCCTCGAATAGATGGTCGGCACGGCCATAAAAAGGGTGTAGTCCCGCTCCATGAATTTCTCCCATACTCGCCGGGGATCGAATCCCTGCATCATCTCGCACCGCGCGCCCGAGTATAGAGCGCAGAGGAGGACGTTCATTATGCCGTGGAGGTGGTGGAGGGGGAGCACGTTGAGTATAAAATCGCTCGGTGACCACTCCCACGCCTCTACGAGAGACCCGATCTTGGCCTTCAGGTTCTCGTGAGTCGTGACGACGCCCTTGGGCCTGCTCGTGGTCCCGCTCGTGTATATAATCATCGCCCTCCGGGCCTCGCTCACACCAGGCAAAGGCCGGCTTTGACAAGAAAGCGCGTCCGCAACCCTTATTAACCTCGCGTTCCTGAGCTCCGCGAGCTGCGAGAGCCTCCCTTCGAATTCAGGCGAGGCGATGACGAATCCGGCGCCCGAGTTTTCAATTACGTAATCGAGCTCCGGGTCGGGGTGGGAGACGCACAAGGGCACGGCTATCCCTCCCGCACGCCATATCCCGAGCATGACCGCGGCGTACTCGAAGGAGGAAGGTATCAGGAACGCGACCCGTTTTTCTCTCAAATCGTTTTCCTTCGACAGAAGTCCGGAGGCGACGGAGCCAGAGGAAGCAAGCAGGTCTTCGTAACTGTATGAGCTGTTCCTGTCGATTATCGCTATATCGTTTTCAAATGATGCGAGTCTATCGAAGAATTCCAATCGTTCCATGGATAAATACCGTACTCATGCCTGTAGAAGTCAAGTAATTCGCCTGGCTAAAATATCTTATTACGGCGAAATTCTAGCAATGCCGCCGCATCCATATAGGAATGATACCCATTCATACTTCGACAAGCTTCCGGCTTCGCCAAGGCTACGCCGGACAGGCAGGGCAAACGGGTTATCTTTGATTAATGAATGAAAGGTATCACCCCACCTTACTATTTTGGCTTAGGCATCGCCGTGCCAGAAATTTAGCTGCCTCGTTCTACTTTACGGGATTCCGACCTACTGCTCGCTTGCTCGCAGCAGTTCCCCCTCAAGGGGGAGGAAATTTATTTACGTTTCTGATCCGCCGCCGATTTGCCGGTATAAAATATCGGAGACGAGAAAGTTGCGATGTTGCTTGTATGAGAGAGCGACCGATTTATTTTGTCTTCTGCTACTGCTTAGTTAAACATTCGTATTTAAGTACTCAGCGCGGGGTGTCCGGTTCGTTTTGAATTCAGTCCGGTCGCCCAAAGACAGTGGCAATGTTGCACTCGACCAAATACGACCAATTGCTCCCTTGTTCGCAATTGTTGCTCGCTCACAACCGTTGCTTGCTCGAAATCGTTTGTGAATGTCGGGAAATACAAACCCCCTTCATTACATGTTATCCAGAATAATTCCAACACTGAATTATTTAACGTCTACAATTCCGATACTCCGGCTTAATTCAGAGCTGTTATTATAATTTACCGGTATTATTTGGTAAACTTAGCGGATATTCGCAGAGTATTAATCGTTCGGGATAAAATGGAGCCTGGAAAAATTCTTGAAATCGCGGAGATGGGGAACCCGGTGCTCAGGGAAAGGGCGCGCGAGGTCGAGGACATACACGACCCCGGGGTGCAGAGTTTTATAGACGACCTCATCGCTACAGGGATCAATGCGAACGGGGTCGGGATCGCGGCCCCTCAGGTAGATGTGCCGAAACGAATATTCATTATCTCCTCCCGCCCAAACATACGATACCCCGATGCACCCCTGATGGAGCCTGAGGCGGTAATCAACCCCGAAATAATTTCATGCTCCGATGAAACAGTGAAAGACTGGGAGGGGTGCCTCAGCATCCCGGGTTTAAGGGGACTCGTCCCGCGCCACACCTCCGTGCGCGTCAAATACGTTTCGAGGGACGGAAGGGTTGAAGAGAGGGAGTTCACGGACTTCATAGCCAGGATATTCCAGCACGAGCTCGACCACCTGAACGGAATCCTCTTCCTCGACCGTCTCGAATCGATCAGGGATATTATTACGGACAGGGAATACATGAAGATCCTGCGTAGAGAATCGGAATAATATGGAGATGACTCTGCCCGTTCTGAAATATTCGATAGTTATAACCCTGGCCCTCGTTTGCACATCGCTCGCACGCGCGGGGGACGAGAGCGATTCTATATTCCAGACCTCGACCATAGGCGCGCTCATGAAGGGGGTTTACGAGGGGGACTTCACTTTCGGCGAATTGAAGAAGCACGGGGACTTCGGCCTGGGCACCCTCAACGACCTCGACGGAGAGATGATAGGGTTAGACGGGATTTTCTATCAGGTGAGATCGGACGGGGAGGTTTTCGTGGTGCCCGATACGGCGAGGACGCCTTTTGCGGCGGTCACTTTTTTCGAGGCGGACAAGAGCGTTGCACTCACGAAGCCGCTCGGATGCAGGGAGCTCGAAAGCTATATCGAAACCCTCTTACCTTCAAAAAATATCTTCTACGCCCTCCGGGTGGAAGGATTATTCGGTAATGTTAAGACGAGAAGCGTGCCGAAACAGAAAAAACCGTTCCCGCCGCTTACGGAAGCGGTCAAGCACCAAACTTACTTCGAGCTCGAAGACGTAAGGGGAACCATGGCGGGTTTCCGGCTGCCGGAATACATGAAGGATATAAACGCCGAGGGATTCCACCTCCATTTTATTGCCGAAGATAAAGAAGCAGGGGGACACGTGCTCGACTGCGTGATAAAAGACGTGAAAATAGAGATCGATTTTTCGAGGGGACTCGACGTATCGCTTCCGGAAACGAGCGAATTTTATAATGCGGATCTGAATACAACCGGCGGGAGCGAAGTGAACGATGTGGAAAACGGGAAAAAATGACATGCATGTAAAGGGTGAAAGATGAAAATCGGTATAAAGACGATCGCGTTCAGTCTTGCTTTTGTGATTACTGCAATATATGCGGGGAGGGTGTTCTCCCAGCAGGCTCCGGCGCAATTCCCCGAAGGGAAATGGATCGACCTCACGCACGATTTTTCGAGCGATACGGTCTACTGGCCGACGGGAGAAGGGTTCAAGCTCGAGACCGTATTCGAAGGGAATACAGACAAGGGTTATTACTATGCCGCGAATAAATATACGGCTGAGGAGCACGGAGGGACGCACATCGACGCGCCCCGTCATTTTGCGGAGGGCAGGCAGACTCTCGACGAAATACCTCTCGAAAGTCTCACAGGCAGCGCTGTAGTTATCGACGTATCGAAGAAAGCCGCAACCGACCCCGATTACCAGGTCGGCATAGAAGACTTTACGGAATGGGAGGGCGTCAACGGAAGGATCCCCGGCGATTCCATCGTACTCTTGAATACCGGTTATGCGAAGTATTGGCCGGACAAGGTGAAATATATGGGGACGGATAAGAAGGGACAGGGGGCGGTCAAGGAGCTTCATTTCCCCGGCCTCGACCCCGCGGCCGCGAAGTGGCTCACGGAGAACCGCGATATAAGCGCAATAGGCCTCGACACCCCGAGCATAGATTACGGGCAGTCGCAGCTGTTTGAAAGCCACAGGGTATTGTTCCTGGAGAACATACCGGCTTTCGAGAACGTCGCGAACCTGGACAGGCTTCCGCCGAAGGGCGCTTTCGTTATCGCGCTCCCGATGAAAATAAAAGGCGGGAGCGGGGGCCCTCTCAGAATCGTGGCGCTGGTCCCTGAAACGAATTGAGCGGGTACAATATCAGGATGAAAACCGGAAACCGAACGAGAAAACAGGCGCTCGAGGAAGGGAAGCAGAGAGACATTTCCGAGACGGCTAAGGAAGCGGGCCTCCTCGTGCCGGTGTTTATTACCGAGACGGTCTGGGACAGCTGGATTACGGGCGACAGCGCGGGCCTGGTGACGGAAGAAGACGAGAAAAGAAGGTTAAGAAGCATATTGGACAAGCTCCTGTATTTTATAAGAGTCCACCGCCTGAACAATAAATCCAACCTGATATACTTCCCCGTCCCCCTTACGAGGGCGGGAAAAGAGGAAAACGTGCAGCTGATGTCATACCTGGGCCCTCTCGATAGAGGAGACCAGAGACCATGCATCACCATTATGACCCCCGAGGAATACGACCTCGAAAATGGGTCCTGACAAGTCCCCACCCCCGCCTCCCGATACGCGGAAACCCGCGCTTTTAGAAGGGGAAAACGATTCGCCTGGTCGAGGCCGCCTGTGCTCCGGACAAATAAGCAACTCCAAATAATGTATAATATCTTACGATCGGGCCTGGTTATGGAATATAGAGAAATCTACCTCGATAACAACGCAACGACGAAGCCGCTTCCCGAAGTGAGGGAAGAGGTCTACAAGATACTGGGAGACGAATTCGGGAACCCCTCGAGCGCCCACTCGACGGGCGAAAGGGCGAGGAGACATCTCGCACACGCCAGAGAAAAGGTAGCGGCGTTTATAGGCACCATATCCTCCAAGATCACTTTCACAAGCTCAGGGACGGAGTCGAACAATATGGCGTTCTATTCCTCGACGAGGGGAAAGGGGAAGAAATGCCGCGTGATCACGACCACCGTCGAGCACTCGTCCATAAGGAAGATGTGCAGCTACCTCCGCATAAACGGCGTAGAGATAAAGCTGATTAAGGTCGATCCGAAAGGCATAATCGACCTGGGCGAGCTCAGGGAAGCGATGAACGGGGATACTTCGCTCGTCTCAGTGCAGTGGGTCAACAACGAAACGGGTGTCGTACAGCCCGTCGTCGAAGCGGGTGAGATTTGCCGCGAGAGAGGGGTGCCTTTCCACACGGACGCAGCTCAGGCCGTAGGCAAGCTCGAAATGAGCGTAGAAGAGCTCCCCTTCGATTTCCTAACTTTTACCGGGCACAAATTCCACGGGCCCCAGGGAACAGGGGTCATTTACACGAAGGACAAATTCCTTCTCGCGCCGATACTGTTCGGCGGGTTCCAGGAGGAGGGATTCAGACCGGGCACCGAGAACCTGCCGGGGATCGTCGGGCTCGGTAAGGCCGCCGAGCTCAGGAAGCACGATTTGACTCGCCTCGTCGCCCGCATGAAGGAACTCCGGGACAGGTTTGAAGCCATGGTGCTCGATTTCGTCCCGGGGACGAGGGTAAACGGCGATACAACGAACAGGATATGCAACACCACGAATATAATGTTCGGAGGAATAGACGGGAGGAAGCTCGTAAGAGAGCTGGACGAGGCCGGCGTGAGGTGCTCCCAGAGCTCCGCATGCACCAACTTCGAGGTCTCGCCCTCGTATGTACTGTGCTCGATGGGTCTATCGGAGTCAGAGGCGTATTCAAGCATCCGGTTCAGTTTTTCAGTGGAGAACACTCTTTATGAAGTAGACGAGGCGGTTCATCTGATACGGGATATCTGTGACCGGCTAAGGGCGTAAGAACGTGCTCCTTCCCGAACCGTATCGAACCCGGAGCCGCGACCAGGACCGGACATCAGGATACCTCCCCGAAAAAAATTCACGGAACAAAGCTACATGGACAGGGAAAGAAAGAATATCCTTATAACGGGGCTACCCGGAATAGGGAAAACTACCCTCATAAAGAAGATTGTCTATGAGCTTGCGAGGTACCGCCCCCGGGGTTTTTACACCGAGGAGATACGATACAAAGGGGAGAGGAAGGGGTTCCAGCTGGTGAGTCTCGACGGGAGAAAATCGATACTCGCTCACGTATTCATCGACAGTCCGTATCAGATAGGGAAGTACAGGGTCGACGTCACCGCCTTCGATTCGTTCCTCGATTCTCTCAGCTTATCCGAATCGGAGGAGGGCATTATTATCATCGACGAGATCGGTAAAATGGAATGCCTATCCGTAAAATTCGTGCGCTTGATACAGGAGCTGCTCGACTCGAAAAATATAATTATCGCGACAATAGCCCATACGGACGGGGGCATAAAGGGTAAGATCAAGGAACGGGGGGACGTAAGGCTCTTTAGAATGAACCTCGAGAACAGGGACAGCATAAAAGACGAGATTTTGGAGGCGCTCGAAAGTCTTGCGGATGTCAAGTAATTCGTGGACAAAAATAGTCCCATCGCAATATATAAAAAGCGATATATACTTCTTTTCCTTGATGAAAAGAAGCAAAAATCACACACGTAGTGTGTTCCATGAAAAGACTGAACATAATTTGCTAAAAATCTCATGTTAACGCTAAAATGTTTTAATTCCACCCCAATTTGTGTCGTGGTTTACAGAGATGCAAGACTTGTGACATAATTGCGATTAGGCAAGGGCGTCCGATTCCTCTCTTGCTCGGAATCGTCCCGTAAAACATTTATCACGCGTTAACAATCGATTTTCTAGACGCAAATTCTGTAATGTCGGGTAGAGAAAGACTTTCTGGATTGATTAGAGTGTAAGGTAAACCCCCCACTCGTACCCTCCCCCCTTCGAAAAGAGGGGGAGGGAAATAATATAAAGGACGAACGGGTTTGGTTTAGCAGAGTTGGTTCTTAATATCGTACGCCCGCGGGCGCATGCCCGCCGCCCCATAATCTTGACTCCCCTCGGTATTTACGGTTAATACTTTCCTCATGCGTGAAGATGCCAGATACTGGATTGCGCTAAGCTTCGTATACGGGCTCGGAGACGTGCTCATAAAAAACCTGTATTCAGCGTTCAGGGATGTGGAGAGCGTGTTCAGGGCCCCGGCGAAAAAACTCGCCGAGGTAGACGGCATAAGCGAGAGGACCGCCCAGGCCATCGAGGGCTTCGACGAATGGGAAAGGGTCGATGAAGAGATCGAAAAGATAAAAAAGTCAGGCTTCTGGTTCCTCCACCTGAACGACCCCAATTATCCCGAACACCTGCTCCAGATATACAACCCGCCTCCCTACCTGCTGGCGAAAGGGAATTTACTCCCTCGCGACAGGGTTTCGATAGCGATAGTCGGGTCGAGGATCCCCGACAAGTACGGGCGGACGGTTACGGAGACCATCTCCGGGGAGCTCGCCGCATTAGGCGTAACCATCGTGAGCGGCATGGCGCGCGGGATAGACTCGATCGCCCAGGAGGAGGCGCTCAAGAGGCGAGGGCGCACTATTGCGGTCCTGGGCTCTGGCGTAGACGTCGTCTACCCGCCCGAGAACGTGAAGCTATACAGGGATATTGCCGCAAACGGAGCCGTGCTCTCGGAATTCCTCATAGGCACCCCGCCCATGCCGCAGAACTTCCCGAGGCGGAACAGGATAATCAGCGGCATCTCTCTGGGCGTCGTGGTTGTTCAGGCCTCCGACAAGAGCGGTTCCCTCATAAGCGCCTCCTTTGCGCTCGACCAGAACAAGGAGGTCTTCGCAGTTCCCGGCAACGTGGACAGGAAGCTCTCCCGGGGCACGAACTGGCTCATAAAAAAGGGGGCGAGTCTAGTTGAGACCGTCGACGATATTTTGAACGAGATCGAGATCTTGAGGGCTTTGAAAGGGGACGTTCCGCCTGAGTTGTTCGAAAATGTCCTCTCCGCCCTCCCGGAGAGGGAGAGGGCGGTATATTCCGTTCTCGGCCCGGAGCCCCTCCACGTCGATGAAATCATCAAGCTCACAGGGTTTGAGACCTCGAACGTGCTGTCACTCCTCCTTTCCCTCGAATTAAACGGTTATATAGCCCAGCACCCGGGCAAACTTTTCCGCAGGATACTCTGAAATTCACCCCACTTACTTTAGTCCTATGCTTTTTATAACCAAAGTATGTTGACATTTTAGGACTTTCGTATTGTAATTATGTTAAAACCTTAAGCGTAATCAGCCCGTCCGCCGGATATATCCGGACGCCGACCGGACGGCGGATTTGGTGTCGGGGATGGCAGGAGACCATGTCGCAGCTAAAAGCGGAGTCTACGAACAACACTGAGCCGATAAGGACTATCGTGGCATGCCATTTCCCGCTCATGAGGGAGGGCATATCCAAGATACTCGAAGACGGTGTGAATATCGATGTGGTTGCGAAGGTGTCTAACCTCATCGACCTCATCCAGTCATGCGAAGAGCACCTGTTCGATATACTGCTCCTCGACGTCGAGCTGCGCGGCCTTAACCTCACGAGGATAATGAGCCTCATAAAAAAGAACAAGGTCTCGAAGGTGATCCTCATAATCGATAACGACTATAACGAAAACCTCCTCATAAACGCGATCAGGTCCGGGGTGAGGGGATACCTCGTGAAGGACACCGACTCGAAGCACCTGATAAAATCAATCACCGCCGTCCACAGCGGTGAGCTGTGGGTGGAAAGAAAGCTCATGGGCAAGGTGCTCGACGGCTCAACGTACCCTGCAAAGACAGTGCGCGGAAAGGGTGAGGTATACGACCTCACCGAGACGGAGATAAAAATCATAAAGCTCGTCTTGAACGGCTACACTAACAAGGACGTAGCCAACGAGCTTTATATAAGCGAAAAGACGGTGAAGTTTCACCTCTATAAGGTGTTCAAAAAGCTCAAGGTGAAAAACAGGTCAGAGCTGATATTATTCGGGTTCCGCCACGGGCTGGTCCAATGAACAGGCCCGCTTCTTACGTGTTCTTTACGCGGGCGTTTGATGCGCGTTCTTGATTAATACCGGAATTCGCACTAAATTAAAGCACTGTTTGATTTATCGGAAAATCAATTCCTTTAAATCGTCAATGAAGCTTATCCCATTACCTGTTACGGAGCGTCCGGCATGAATCTGAGCGTTATAG
>DATIET010000114.1:0-4439 GCA_035455615.1 Thermodesulfobacteriota bacterium | reverse complement strand
GTTCCAACCCGGATTAAGCAGAAGACGCCATAACTGATACGCCAGTCTCGTTACTGCGAGGAGGGACATCAGCCAGATTGCAATTTTAAATAACGATTCTCGCCGGGCGTAGCAACGGTTTTGAATACCGGATAATTGTTTTAATAACGTAGAGCTGTCTCGGGAATTCATGCGGGTGCGTTGACGATATTTATCATTATAGATTGATATAATATCCTTTCCCTTAATAATTTAGAATATGGAGGATTATTATTGCAGTGTGAATGGTCTTTACCCGGACCGGGAGATATATCGAAAAGAACAACCAACCCTCGCGGGCCTGTCCGGGATTATAGCCCGCGACGGGCTTTCTGTGTATTAAATACACTTTGCTATCTTTTCATGAGAGACCTGTATTTTCGATTCACTTCCAATTTTTCAAATAACTTATATTATCTATGTTGATCCCGGCAGTCGGGAATTGCTGTAAATTCATTATAGCGAGCGCTTAGGTATGAAGGTCGGAGTTATCGGTGCGGGCCCGGCGGGACTTGCCTGCGCGTATCAGCTTGCGAAAGCGGGCGTAAAAACAGACGTATTTGAAGCGGGCGGCGCCGTAGGGGGGCTCGCGCGGTCGTTTTCATTATGGAACCAGACGGTCGACCTCGGCCCTCACCGCTTTTTCAGCAAGGACCCCCGCGTCAATAAATTATGGCTCGAGGTCGTCGGGCGGGATTATGCTATGGTCGACCGGCTTACAAGAATTCTTTATAAAAACGAGCTCTATCGATACCCGCTCAGGCCGATCGACGTCGTCGGAAAACTGGGCCCTGCGGAGACTGCGCGCGCTCTCCTGAGCTACATCCGGGAAAAATTGGCCCCCGAAACACCGGGAGCGGGGGAAGAGACATTCGAGAGCTGGGTCGTCAGGAGGTTCGGGAGGAGGTTATACGAGATATTTTTCAAAACCTACAGCGAGAAGCTGTGGGGCATTCCGTGCAGCGAGCTCGATGCAGACTTCGCAGTCCAGAGGATTAAGAAGTTTTCTTTATATGAGGCCCTAAAAACCGTGTTCTCGACCGATAAGACGGGCAAGCATAAGACGCTGGTGGAGAGGTTCGCTTACCCTGTCGACGGCACGGGTATGGTCTACCGGCGCATGGCTTCTTACGTTTCGGAGAAGGGCGGGAACGTCTATTTGAATGCCCCTGTCGGCAGGGTTATCAATACCGGACGGGAAGTGACGGGCATAGAGCTCGCGGACGGACGGGCCGAGGCTTACGACCACATCGTATCGACGATGCCGCTCACGCTGCTCGTTCTCGGTCTGGAGGGGGTTAGCGCTGAAGCGGCCGCCGCCGCAAAGTCATTGAGGTTCCGCAACACTATTCTTGTCTACCTGAATGTGCAGAACGAAAATTTGTTCCCCGACAACTGGATTTATATCCACTCGCCGCAGCTAAGGGTGGGGAGGATTACTAATTTCAGAAATTGGTCGCCGCGCCTGTACGGGGGGGAGAAGAGCTCGATACTGGCGCTTGAGTACTGGTGCGATGAAGCCGAGGAGTTCTGGTCGTGGGATGACAACAGACTGATCGAGCTCGGGAAGAAAGAGCTGGCAGACGCGGGGCTTGTGCGCCCGTATACGGTTACGGACGGTTATGTTTACCGTATAAATAAGTGCTACCCGGTATACAGGGCGGGGTACAGGATGCATCTAAAGCCCATAGAGGAGTACCTCGGGGGAATAAGGGGATTGACGGTCATCGGACGGTACGGGTCGTTTAAGTATAACAATCAGGACCATAGCATATTGATGGGTATTCTCGCTGCCGAGAATATCGTGAACGGCGCGGGGAATAACCTGTGGGCGATTAATACGGATTATGAATATCAGGAATCAGCATTAATCACTGAGACCGGTCTCGTCGAGATCAGCACTTGAGCCGGACACCGGTTTTGCATTATTATCATGCTGATTCCCGGCTTTGAGGGTAGAAATATCGCTGTATCTGAAACACGTATGAAAAATAAATTCATGGATATAATCTGGCCGGTTCTTCTCTGGGTATTGTTTGCGGGGATACTGGTCTCGATATTTTTCTATTCATATAACCGGAGTTTTGACATGGACGGGCTCGAGCACGTACATACGGCCTGGAAAATCTCTCAGGGTCAGAAAATTTACGTCGACTTCTTCCAGCACCACCACCCGTTCTTCGATTACATGATTACGCCCGTTATAGTTATGTACGGGAGCACGGTCGATTCGTTATTCGTAAGCCGTTACATAATATTAATGCTCACGGCTTGTATTCTGGCCGTGACTTATCTATTGGCCCTCCGAATATTTAAAAACTCCGAGGTCGGTCTCCTGAGTATCATACTGACCTCAGTTTTTACTGCGTTCTTCATGAAATCGACCGAGATAAGGCCCGATGTCCCCCAGACGCTCACGGGGCTCCTGGCCGTCTATTTTCTCTTTACCTACTACGATAAAAGGTCCTTGAGGTGCCTGACGGCGAGCGCGGTATTTCTGGCCGTGTCTTTTCTTTTTCTGCAAAAGGCCGCCGTTTTGATTGTTCCCGTAGCCGGCATTCTTCTTTATGACGTGATTAAAAAACATGTCCGGCTCCGGGACGCGGTGCTTTATGCGGCTGCGTTCGTTGCGACTTTGCTGCCCTACTATTTATATCTCGTTATCGACGGTTCACTCGAGAGGTACTACGAGATGAACTGGCTCTTGAATTATCACATGCCGCAGATGTTCAGCAGGTCCGAAAGCCTTATTCCGCTCTTTAAAGAGAACATCATAACCTGTGTACTCTATTTCGTCGGGGTTATAGCGCTCTTGAGATCGGGGAAGGAGTGGAGATTCGCTGTGCTCTCACTCTGTCTCATAGTCCTGACGATATTAATGTTCAAGACCCTTTGGCGGCAGTATTTTATACCTGCTGTCCCTCCGGCCGCAATAGTAGCCGGTTATGCCTTTCATTCGGCTTTCGGCAGCCGGTTGAGCAGGCTTGTAGTCCTCCTTGGAGTGATATCGATGCCTCTCGCATACATGCACAACGACGGTTTCTTCAATATGAATAATAATCAACAAAGGGCACAGCTTGATAAAATCGAATACGTGCTTTCAATAACTGAAGAAGGCGACAAGGTCTACGACGGGAACCCATTGTTTAACGTGTTCCGCGACGATATTGATTATTTCTGGTTCTGCGTGAGCTACCTGAATTGTCTCGGCGCCTATCAACAGATTTCGGATTACCGGTATAACATATACTCACTGATCGCCTCACAACGGCCCAAAGTCATTTCGAATGTCGGGATCCATAGCTTCAAGGACATCAGGATCATAAATAAATACAGGGTTTCGGACAGGTATCCGGACCTGTATATACGAGTGGATTGACGACCGACAAGTGACAAGGAGGTTATATTGTGATTCTAAACGACCTTGTTTTGTTTATCTCCCTATTTCTGTTTCAAATATTATTTTTCTTTCTCCTGCACGTCATAGTTCTAAGGATTTTTGCGAAAAGCAACATTCTCTACTCTTCGGCGCTCACGATTATTCTGAGCGTATTGTCGGTTACTTTGCTGAGCTATTCTCTAATTTCCGGCCTGTTTTCCAGTACTGCATCATACGCCGTATCGGCGGCGGGGAGCGGGATGGCCGCAATTTTCGCCTGCGGTCTCTATACTTTTTTAGGGCCTGCAACCGCGGACCGGTCATTGGCATGCCAGATGCTGGTATTCCTTTCCGGCAAGCCCGGGGCCGAATGCCGCCGTGAAGAACTCTATCGTCTTTTTGACCCTCCGGGCTTTATCGAGAAACGAATAGACGAATGCAAGAAAGAAAATATTATCGATGAATCAAATGAAATTATTATATTGACGGATAAAGGCAAAAGGATTGCAAGGGCTTATATATTTCTTCTCCGCTCGCTCGGTTTGTGGGAAAGAAAAGATTACAAGGAATATTTCCCGAACGATTAGCCCGCACTATGAATAAAGAAAATAAAACTCTATTCACAGGACTGCTAAAGTATATTCGTGGCACGGATAAGCTCTTCTGGCTGCTGCTGATCGTTTTTATAGCTATCCCGGTATTGCATTTCTCCTATATACCGATCTGGGACGGATGGCAATTTGCACGATGCTATATGAGGGCGGTAACACAAGAGACGTTAGACTGCTACAGTCACAGCGCGTTCCTGCATACATTCCTCTACAGTCTCACTCAAAGAATAGATCTGGGGAATTTTCAACTCATCTATGCAATGAATTTGCTGCTCGGGATTTTGGGGCTGGTAAGCTTCAGATCGCTTGTTCAGCAACTCTTCGGCTCCCGTTTATCTGCCGCTAACCTCACACTGCTTACATTTTGTTTCGGATTTAATCCGGTTTTCCTGGTCCATGTAATCCAGCCGTGCCTCGATTTCACGCTTCCG
>DATIET010000113.1:0-8978 GCA_035455615.1 Thermodesulfobacteriota bacterium | reverse complement strand
CTTTAAATTGAAAGAAAACCCGGTAAAATCTTAAAGTACTTTATAAAATACCATTTACAAATGACCACGGAGCTAATATAATTAAAATAGCAAAGTGAGCACAAAACCGCGATTTTCCGCAATCGTAGTCTCTCTTTTCGTTATCATCCTGTTCTCACACTATTCCTACGCCGCTGACAAGGGCGAGAAATTATATACCGAAACCTTCCAGTTGTATAAATCCCTCGCGGGAAGCCAGGAAAAGGTAAACAATAAGGAGATTTGGGAGACCATAGCGAGGGCCTTCTACAGCATTTATATAAACTATCCCGAAAGCGACAAGGCC
Source organism: Thermodesulfobacteriota bacterium (assembly GCA_035455615.1). GTDB lineage: Bacteria > Desulfobacterota_D > UBA1144 > Nemesobacterales > UBA2774 > 2-12-FULL-53-21. Next base: position 8,653 of record DATIET010000113.1, on the reverse strand, counting down.
CCCAATTCACTCTTTATATCCGGAAAGATGTACGAGGAGATGGGGGAAAGGTTCGGCTCGCAGGACGACCTGAATACAGCCGTCGATTATTCGAGATTATTCGTAAAGAAATACCCGGACAGCAGCCTGGCGGACGACGCACAATTGAGAGTGGCCAGGATCGTCGAGAAAGAGAGCAAAAGCGCCGCTTACGTCGAATACGAAAAAATCACCGAGGATTTCCCGAACGGCGATATGAAGACTATCGCAAAGAACAAGACGGCGGAGCTTTCGCCTTTCAAACCGGCAGCAAGAAAGACCGTAACAAGTACCGAATCGGCAAATACCGATAAGGCTGCCGAGACGCAGAGCGGCCTCGCGAGCGTGAGCCAGATACGGCACTGGTCTACCGACAACTTCACGCGGGTCGTCATCCACGTCGATGAGGAAACACCGTTTAAATCCATGTTCCTTAAAGAAGACAGGGCGAACGGGAAACCCCCTCGCCTCCTCGTAGACATATACGGCACCAAGGTAGACAAGAAACTCTACGTCGAGCCGATCACCAAAGGACTCCTGGAAGAGATTAGATTCGCGAGGAATACGAGCGACCAGGTAAGGGTAGTGCTCTATATAAAGAGCTTCGAGGATTATAAGGTATTCGCCCTGAAAGACCCGTTCAGGATCGTTATGGACATACAGGGGAACCCGAAAGGGCACGACGAATACATCGCGGTAAAAAAGAAAACAGAGGATTATAAGTACGAGGCCGATTTGCCCGAGGACAAGGTATCGAGCCTTTCCCAGGCCCTCGGACTCAAGATAAGGACTGTAGTGATCGACGCGGGACACGGAGGACACGACCCGGGCGCAATAGGCCCGTCGGGACTCAAGGAAAAACAGGTAACGCTCGAAATAGCGAAGGCGCTTAAGGAAAAGCTCGACAGGGACGGGAGGAAACACGGTATAACCAACGTCTATCTAACCAGGAGCGACGACCGTTTCATACCGCTCGAAGAGAGGACAGGCATAGCCAAGAAACAGGGGGCCGACCTCTTCATCTCGATACACTGCAACGCGGCGCGGGATAAGCAGGCGTACGGTACCGAGACATACTTCCTGAGCCTGACCCAGGACCAGAGATCTCTGGCAGTGGCGGCGCGTGAGAACGCAACCACGAGCATATCGCGCGGCGAAATGTCGAAGGTATTAAAACAATACCTATTGAGCGCGAAGATCGAGGAATCACAGCGTCTGGCGGGGCACGTCCAGAACGGCGTCGTAACCAATATTTCAGCGAAATACCAGCCCGTAAAAAACAAAGGCGTAAAGAGGGCTCCTTTCGTCGTACTGATAGGGGCCGACATCCCCAGCATACTCGTCGAAACCGCATTCATCACGAACCCGAGGGACGAGCAGCGGCTCAAGTCGGACGGATATGTCGACGAGGTAGCCGACGGTATCTACGACGGAATCATACGTTTCTCTTCGGAAGTCCAGACCGCATCTCTCGAGTAAGACCCGCCCTACCCGAAAAGGTAGTCCCTGAGACCATGAAGGTCTTTCAAGCCTATAATCTCGGTATCTATCTCGGGCACAGGCAGGCAGGTGTATTCGGTCCCGAGCTTTTTCAGTGCCTTTTTTTCGGCGTCCGCTTCATGCTTGTACCCCTTGTAGAGCCCGGCGAGCTTATCCCGGAGCCCGCGGGATGGTATAGATTCGAGATCCACTGCGCCGTTTATACGAGGCAAATCCCAATGCCGGTTGGTCCTGTTTACGACCACCGCGCCTACGGGGTAATTTTCGGATTTAAGGTCTCTCTGCCAATCGATGGTGTTATCTATAGAGGCCTCGCTCAGGTTGGTAACGATGAGAAAAGACGCGGAGGGGGATTTCAACAGGTCGTAAGCCATGACGGCGCGCGCCTTTATACCCTCGCTCACGGACTCGAACTCTGTAAAGAACTCCCACATATCGTGTATGACGTCGATCCCGACGATCCCCTGTATAAACCTGAGCGAGGCGGAAGTGACAAGCCTGGTGAGACCGAAGCTAAGCCTGTCCATGATGAAAAATGACTTGAACCCCTGGGAGTCGAGGATCGAATGGAGCCTCAAGGGAGCGGAAAGTAGATCGGAGAGGTGCTCGGAAGGCGGGGTATCGACGACAATGAGGTCGTATGATCCCTCTTCATAGGACGAGTAGAGGGCTTCCATGGCCATGAATTCGTGCGCGCCGGCGATCGAATCGGCGACGCTCCTGTAGTAATTATTCGCGAGTATCCTCGATGCGGCACCGTCCGACGGGGATACCTTCATGATGAGCTCGTCGAACGTCTTTTTCACGTCCAGGAGCCTCACGGCTAGCTCCCCCTTCCCCGTATACCCCGCTTCCTTCATGCGTTTCCTGGAGACCTTGCCCGTCGCGGCTCCTGCAGTGAGCCCGAGGGACTGAGCGAGCCTCTTCGAAGGGTCGACCGTCAGGGCGAGCGTTCTCCTGCCCCTCGATGCCGCCTCGAGTGCGATCACGGACGCGATCGTAGTCTTGCCGACCCCTCCCGAGCCGATGCAAACGACTATCCGTTTATCTTCCACGAGCCGGTCGAGCTTCTTCAAATTCCACCGCCTAACTGCGCCTCGCACCGTGAAGCAATATACTCCAAATCCGAGGGCGTGAGGTCTTTTTTGAAAATCTTAGGGATGACGAGGACCCCGTCCTTTAGTCCGCCTCTCAGCTTGTTAATATACTTGTCAGAAGTATCCGCCCTCTCCATGTGGCTTTTCGCAATACATAACAGCTTTTCTGCCGCGGGGGATTCATTCGAACTGCAGAGTTCTCGTATCGTCTCTTCTTCATCTTCCGTGAAAGGGTTTTCATACGCTTTATTCACCACGGTAAACAGGACCGATATGCCTATCGATTTCACGGCGTCTATCAGATCGAGGGTCTCTCCGACGACCATCTCCTCGGGAGCGGAAACGACGACGACCGCCGTTTCCCCCGGGTCCTTGAGAAACCCCTCCACCCATTCCACGTGGCTCCTGAACGCGCCGCCCCTCGCCATCCGAAGGACCTTCGACGGCAGGTTAAGGACCGGAATTGCGTGACCCGTAGAGGGGGCGTCGAATATCACCTGATCGTACGCCTGACCTGTGCTCCGCCGCCGTTCGCCTCGCGTTCCCAGGTGCCAGACCTTGCCTATCGTGATCAGCTCCTTTAACCCGGGAGCCGACTCAAAGAACGTCTGCAGGGTCTTCGATTTCAGGATGGCGGCGTAAACCGGATATAGCCTGACGAAATTCTCGCGTATGTATTCCCTGAGGGCGGCGTTGGGGTCTATGTATACGGAGTTTATCCCCTTATCGAGCGGCCTTTCGACGCTATCCGCGCCGCCTTCGAATCCAAAGAAATAGGAGCCCCGCCTGACCTCTTTCAGTGTCACGTAAAGGGATTTTCTCTTGTGTTTGGCGTTCAGATAGGAGAGGGCCAGAGAGACGGCCGTTTTCCCGACGCCGCCCTTTCCGGTAACGATTATGAGCTTCTTGCCGAGTAGGTCACCGAGATCCATGTCCATCGTCTGTACTGATTATTATGCGTGATGCCCTCTGCCGCATTATCACCCCGGGGGCGGGAAATGAATTATTGATTATACTACCTGATCCGGCAGGCACCGGGCTTCGATTAATCAGCCGTTCACGCTTATAATCAGGGTCTGAAAATGCTATTATTCATATTCCTCTCGAAGGTATAATTGAATAGACATGAGCAAGAATAATGAAATAGCGGAAATATTCGAGCACATATCCGATATGCTGAACGTGCTCGGCGAGAACCCGTTCAAGGTAAGGGCTTACAGGAACGCCGCCGAGAACATACTCGATCTCGGAGAGGACATAGAGGACGTGGCCGCGCGGGACGAGCTGACTGAGATACCGGGGGTCGGAAAAGACCTGGCCGAGAAGATAGATGCGTATATCAAGACCGGTAAGATAAAGGAGTACGAGAAGCTCAAGGAAAAGGTGCCTCTCGATCTCGTCGATCTCCTCCATATTCAGGGCCTCGGGCCCAAGACTCTCTCGCTCCTGTTCAAAGAGCTCAACGTCAGGGACCTCGCCGGCCTAGAGAAGGCGCTCGGAGGCGAAGAAATACTGAAGTTCAAGGGGATGGGGAAGAAGAAGATAGACGACATAAAAAGAGGCGTCGAGATATTCAGGGAGAGCAAGGAAAGGACGCTCCTCGGGGTGGCCGTGCCGATCGCAGAGGAGGTTGTGAGCGCGATCGCAAAGATACCGGGGACTGAGGGGACGATACTCGCGGGTTCGATAAGGAGGATGCGGGAGACAGTGAGGGATATGGATATCCTCACTATCTCCGACAACACCGAGGCCGTGGTGGATGCGTTTACCGGAATGAAGTTCGTAAAGGACGTACTCGCATCGGGCAGCACGAAGGGGAGCGTAATACTTAAAGAAGGAATGCAGGCGGACCTCCGGGTCGTGGGGCCTGAGTCCTACGGCGCCGCGCTCATGTACTTCACAGGGTCTAAAGCTCACAACGTGAAGCTGAGAACTCTCGCTACAAAAAAGGGACTCAAGATAAACGAGTACGGCGTGTATAAGGGAGAGAAGAGGATAGCTGGCGAGACCGAGAAGGAGATGTACAAGACGCTCGGCCTGCCCTACATACCCCCCGAATTGAGAGAGGACAGGGGCGAGATAGAAGCGGCGATAGAAGGAAAGCTTCCGGACCTCATCGAGCAGGGCGATATAAGAGGCGACCTGCACACCCACACGAAGTGGAGCGACGGCAGGGCGACGATAGAGGAGATGGCGGAAAGTGCCCTCGGGCTCGGATACGAGTATATCGCGATAACAGACCACTCGCCGTCCCAAACGATCGCGAACGGCCTCTCCATAGAGAGATTAAGGGCGAAGCAAAAAGAGCTCGCCGCGACGGCTAAAAAGTTCAAGAACATCAAAGTCCTCATGGGGACGGAGGTCGATATAAAGAGCGATGGAACGCTCGACTACCCGGATAACTTGCTTAAGGAGCTCGACGTCGTTATCGCGTCCGTACACAGCGGCTTTAAGATGGACAGGGTAACCATGACGAACCGTATCATAAGGGCAGTAAAGAACCCTTACGTTCATGCCATAGGTCATCCCACAGGAAGACTCCTGGGTGAAAGGGACCCGTACGACGTGGACATAGACCTCGTGATAGAGGCCGCGATTGAATACGGGAAGGCGCTCGAAGTTAACGGCTCATACCCTAGGCTCGACCTGAACGACCTCAACGCCAGGAAGGCGGTAGACGCGGGCGTAAAGATAATTATTTCGACGGACGCACACAGCACGGACCAGCTGCTTTTCATGAAATACGGAGTGGGCACGGCCAGGAGGGGCTGGGTCCGGAAAAAGGACGTCCTGAATGCGCTGCCGTATAAGGAATTAATGGAGAGGCTAAAGGAGATGAGGCGGTAGAAGGCCAAGGTGACAGATTAACAAAAATGAAAGAAGATAAATCCACCCTACCCATCCTTTACAAAGGAGGGAATTAAAAACGAAGTGATAAAATATATGATTTCTCACTATTAGAATTTGATTAGACGAATTAGCGATGTTAATTGACTGCATATTCATAAGCGAGGGCGCCCGGTTCTTACGCTTGCTCAGAACCGTTGTTCGAAATGACGTATCGTAGATTACAACGACGATTAAGATGAAACTTACGAAAAAAGAAGCTGGAAAAAGAATAGAGAAGCTTTCGAGGGAGCTCGAATTCCACAACTATCTCTATTACGTGAAGAACGCCCCCGAGATCTCGGACTACGAATTCGACGAGATGCTGAACGAGCTTAAGGAGCTTGAAGCCGAATTCCCCGACCTCGTAAAACCGGACTCCCCCACGCAGCGTGTCGGGGGGTGGGTAGCCGAGGGGTTCTCGTCGGTGAGTCACATCGCCCCGATGATGAGCATAGACAACGTATCGTCGATAGAGGGGGCGTATGAGTTCGACAAAAGGGTGAAGAGGCTCCTCCTGACGGACGGGGACATTGAATACGTAGCCGAGCCCAAGTTCGACGGGGTGTCGGCCTCGCTGACATATGAGAACGGCCTATTCACGAAAGGGGCGACGCGCGGGAACGGGCTTGTGGGCGAAGATGTAACCAATAACTTAAAAACCATAAAAACCATACCGCTAAAGCTTAAAGGAAAGCATGGCATACCCGACCTTATAGAGATAAGGGGTGAGGTTCTTTATCCGATAGAGGCGTTCAGAAAACTGAACAGGGATCTCGCCGAAGCAGGGGAGCCGCTCTTCGCTAATCCCCGGAACGCGGCGTCGGGTGCGATAAGGCAGCTCGACTCCGGCATTACGGCTTCTAGGCCCCTGACGTTCTACGGATGGGGTGTGGGCGAAGTGAGGGGGATCGAGATCGGAACGGAATGGGATCTCGTCAAGGGTCTCCGCGAATGGGGATTTAAGGTGGAAGACCACATAATGCTCTGCGAAAATATAGACGCGGCCATATCGTATCAGAAGGAGCTCGAAGGCGCGAGGGACAGCCTCCCCTACGAGGCCGACGGCATAGTCCTCAAGGTAAACAGGAGGGACTATCAGAAGGAACTCGGGACGACCGCGAAACACCCGAGATGGAATATTGCGTATAAGTTCAAACCGAGACAAGGGACGACCAAAATCAATGACATCATCGTCCAGGTGGGACGCGTCGGACTCCTAACGCCGGTCGCGGAGCTCGAACCCGTGGGTATAGGCGGGATAACTATAAAACGCGCCTCTCTCCACACGGACGACATAATAAAGGCGAAGGACATACGGATCGGCGACACCGTATTGGTCGAGAGGGCAGGAGACGTGATTCCCGAAGTCGTGATGCCCATAGTCGAGAAGAGGACCGGGAAGGAAAAAGAGTTCAGGATGCCCGAAAAGTGCCCGATATGCGGGACGCATGTCGAAAAGGAAGGCGCATATTACTACTGCCCGAACCTGTCGTGCCCGGCTCAGCTCAAGGGAAGGATATTACACCTCGCTTCCAGGAGGGCGTTTGACATCGAGGGCCTGGGCGAGAAGATAGTCGAGCAGCTTCTGGCGGTGGGGCTGATAAAAGACCCGGCCGATATTTTTTATCTGAAGAAGGAAGACCTGGAACCGCTCGAAAGGTTTGCCGAGAAATCCGCTTCGAACCTTGAGGCCGAGATAGAAAAGAGCAAGAAGGTCCCGTTCGACAGGTTTATTAACGCGCTCAGCATACCGCACGTGGGCGAGAGGGTGGCCCAGATTATGGCCGAGAACTTCCACGACATTGACGCGCTCATGAACACGACCGTCGAAGCTCTTATGGACATACACACCATAGGCACCGAGATAGCTGACAGCATCGTGCTTTTCTTCGGTCTAAAACAGAACAGGCAGCTCATAAAGAAGATGCTCGATGCCGGTGTGAAGATACAGCACAAAAAGAAGGCGGCTGTGAGCGATAAGCTCAAGGGGCAGGTGTTCGTGTTTACGGGTTCGCTCGAATCCATGACGAGGGACGAGGCCGAGAGGCTCGTCGCAGAGCACGGGGGGCGGGCGACGTCATCAGTCACAAAGAAGACGAACTACGTCGTCGCGGGGAGCGACCCGGGATCGAAGTATGAAAAGGCGGTATCGCTGGGTATTCAGATTTTGAGCGAGGATGAGTTTAGGAAGATGATCGGTGAGCTTTAGATCAATAACGATTTAGCAATCTCATCCATCAAGTGATCGATTGTTTCGAATCAATAAATCCGGGCGATTGTTCTATCAACTACAAAAGAAAAACGCTGGCAATCAGAAAGTAGACGAGCAAGCTGATAAGGTCCTGAATGATCGTTGCTACAGGGCCTGAGCCTAAAGCAGGATCCAGATGTCTTTTATATATCAAGTTCGGGATAACGACGGCAAGAACAGGCGCAAGAGTCAGATTGATAAGCATCGTGAGCCCTATCGTAAGCCCTATCGCGTAGGATTTAAGCCAGTAATTCGCGAAAACCCCTAAAACCGCTCCGGAGATCAAACCCAGGCCCATACCCACAAGGCTTTCCTTTAAAATGTATTTCGCGAATGAAATCTTCTTCCTGGAATTGGAAAGCGCCCGCACGTATATGGTCTCGGTCTGCGTGCCGACGGCGTCGCTCAGATAGACGATGATCGGGATGAAGAAGGCGAGCCTCACGTCGGAGGCGAGGATTTCCTCATATTTGGAAACTATCAGCGTAGCGAATAACCCGCCCAGGAGCCCGATGAGGAGCCATGGGATACGGTGCTCGATCAAGTGGTTTATGGATTCTTCGCTTACGTCTTCTTCCCTGTGTTCGTCTTTCGGTTCTTTCTCCATCTAATGAATATACTATGATTTACGCTGCCGCTCTATTTCCCTAACGCGGGAAGGAGGGGGGCGCTGCAAGATGCCGCTCCTACGAGAGGGAATATATAAATCCACCCTGACCTATTTGGATATAACAAGATTGAGCCTGAAGTGTAATTCCTTCGGTGCTCTTTAAGTTGGGGCGTCCGAATGCTTGCTTACTCGCATTCGTTCTTTACAAAAGGAGGGAATCACGGAAAAGAGGAAAGATAGATTTCTCTCGTTGGTCGAAATGACAAGACAAAGAGAGATTGCCGCGGT
>DATIET010000112.1:0-10779 GCA_035455615.1 Thermodesulfobacteriota bacterium | reverse complement strand
AAAGGGGGAAATATCTTTGATTCCCTCCTTTGGCAAAGGAGGGTTAGGGAGGATTTTCTTATTCCTTGATGTATTAATGTAAGCCCGCTCAAACCCATACGCCCATGTACTCGAGCGCGCGCCTGATGCTTGCGGGCGTCTGGGTCTCCCCGCGGCATGCGTACCAGCACGCGGTGCACTTGGTCTCTTCGTAGAGCTTAGGCGTATATTCGGAGTAATGAGTGGTAATCGGCATCTCGGAGCACCGTTTTAAATGCCCGGACGGCGTGACCTGTATATGGCTTATCCCCGCCGTGCATCCCGGTATTCCGCCCGTTTCGAAATACCTCGGTATCTCTCTCAGGTAATATTCGGTCGATAATATCGTCCCCTTCCACGTCTTCCTCAGCCTTATGAGCTCGGCGACGAGCTTCTTCACCCTTTCGAGCTCTTTCGGATGTACGAAATGGGTCTCGTTGTTCGTCTTCATGACGGAATACGAGCTGAACGATATGCCTATACCCCACTCCCTCGCCTTCGCCGCGAGCTCGGGTATGGAGTCGATGTTGTCTTCCATGATTATCGTATTAAGCGTCACCTTGCCCTTGGGGAACCTTTTGCCCATCTCGGGAAGAAGCTCCGAGAGGTGGTCCCAGAGCCCGGGCACTCCCCTGTATGTGTCGTGCGTCTTCCCCGGGAAGTCGAGCGATATCGCTATCTGGTTTATCCCGGCGTCGTACAGCTCCCCGGCCTTGTCCAAGGTCAGGAGGTCTCCCTTCGTGACCATCGACGTGAATATAAAATAGGACGACTCCTTCACCTGCCTGACTATATCGGGCAGGTCTTTTCTCAGCATAGGCTCGCCGCCAGTAATGACGACGACGAGGGGGTTTATCAGCTTTATCACCGGCCTGTAATCGTAGATACGCTCCTCGTGCCTCGTCTGCCAGTAGTCGCAGAAATCGCACTTCGCGTTGCAGAGCTTAGTGATTTCGAGGTTGACGAGCTTGGGGCGTCCCGTGAACCGCGTCTGGAAATATTTGATGGCCCCGAACAGGCTTTCCTGTGGTGTAATCATTATAGAATTTATACATAACCCGCCGGGAGTTTTCAAGCAGCCTCGAAATCAATATAAAACATATTGACTTATTTCCCGCGATTTACTTTAATAATTGGAATAAGGTGCAGCACTTGTATATGCAAGGGGTGACGTATGTCTATTAAGCTGATAAAGAAAGAGCTTTTTCAGTGCGACCACGCTGACGAGGACGGGGAGAGGTGCGAGAGGGAGGGCAACAGGGACGCTATAAAGGCGTGCGGCCTCTGCGGCAAGGACATCTGCATCACGCACTACGAGCTCGTGACGGTGACGCTCCAGGGGACCCGCGACCACTTCACGTACTATTTCTGCGCGGACCATACGGACGAGTTCCTGGAGACCCTCGCGAAAAAATACGGCGACACGAGGCCCGTACCCCAGACCGGGTACGGCGTTACCCTGCCCAGGCTGCGCCATTGAGCGAACGGGTCAGTCGCCATGTAAAACCATATTGACATAACGTGGCGGATTTAGTTAAATGACAGGGGGGCTATCTTAGGGGGAGCGGCAATCCGGGGGGGTCGAGCTTAAGATATGATTTGCGGCGGGTTACGGATTCGATTCCGACAGGTTATGTATTCAATTGCAGGTTATGTAATCAATTAGAGGAGATTAGATATGTCGAGTAAATCCATCACGGTTGAAATATTCCAGTGCGACCACGTAAACGACGACGGAGAGCGCTGTACGAGCGAGGGGGAGAGGATAACGATCAAAACGTGCGCCCTCTGCCATAGGGACCTCTGCAGCAGGCACTACGAGCAGATAAGCGTTTCGAGCCGCGGCGGGAGGGATTCGCTCCTCTACCATTTCTGCGAAGAGCACACGCAGGAGTTCATGGATACGCTTATAAACACTTTCGGAGACACGAGGCCGGTCTCATACGCCGGCATGGCGAAGTAACGCACACACATAGTGTGTTTTACGGGTCCATCCTACTCCTTCATTTAATCCAACAACTTAGCCAAACCTGTTCATACTTCGACAGGCTCAGCACGAACGGGTTTGGCCGCATCATCACTCAACCCTGACGATACGCTCTACCGTCCGCAGCACTCGCCGCCCCATTCGTGTTATATCTCAATTCCTCACCCCTTGAGGGGGATGATTAAGGTGTGGGGTATACCATTCATAAAATACAACAAGTAGTAATACAGAACTCATTTTATCACCCCCATCCTCACCACATGCTCGACAAATCGAAGAGCATGGTCACAGTTGCGCAAGCGGCTATAGGGTCAGGGTGTCCTGCTTCTCACTCGCTCGAAGCAGTTCCCCCTCAAGGGGGAAGGAAATAAAAAAAGCAGCATGCCATTTCGAGCCACAGGCCTGCCCTTAATTAAACCTTTACTTTAAAATCACCACGTGCCACCTATACAATCCCCCCGATTTACGTTATTTTTTATGCACGCACATGAAAATAGCGACACGCGAGATAGTAAGGGAAATAGACGCTCTATCCATGGCGAAGCACGGCATACCCGGCCTCGTGCTGATGGAAAACGCCGGGCGCGCCGCAGCCGACGTCGTCATTGAGGAATTCCCCCACGCGGACAGCGTTGCTGTCTTCGCGGGCGGCGGGAATAACGGGGGCGACGGTTTCGTCATCGCCCGCCACCTGATGGGCCAGGGGGTCGGGGTAACGACGTATCTCGCTGTGAGCTCCGCAAAATACAGGGGCGACGCGCTTGCGAATCTCAGGGCCCTTAAAAAATCTGGCGGCGAGGTCGTCGAGCTTGACGGGAGCCTCAGGAAATACAGGGAGGCGGACCTCATAGTGGACGCCCTCTTCGGCACGGGTCTCGACAGAAAGGTCGAGGGTTTCAGCAAAAAGATTATAGAGTTCATCAATAGTCAGCCCGTCCCGCGGGTCGCGGTCGACCTGCCTTCGGGTATAGACGCGAATACCGGGTTCCCGCTCGGAGCCGCCGTCAGGGCGGACGTGACGGTCACATTCGTGCTCCCCAAGATCGGAATCTCAATATACCCCGGACTCGACTACGCGGGCAGGATATACGTAGCCGACATCACTACGCCGAAACACCTCGAAGCCGGCATACCGTACGAATTACTCACACGCTTAACCTTGGGTGGGATACTAAAGCCCAGACGCCCTGACAGCCACAAGGGCACGTACGGCCATCTGTTCATACTGGCAGGCTCGCCGGGAAAGACCGGAGCGGCGACACTCGCGTCTTTAGGCGCCCTCAGGGCAGGCACGGGGCTCGTTACCGTAGGCATACCCGCGAGCCTGAACGACATAATGGAGGTGAAGACGACAGAGGCGATGACGGAGCCGCTTCCCGAAACGGACCTCCGCACACTCGGCAGGGTCTCCGTAAAGCGCGCGAAGGAAATAATCGCAAACAAAAAAACGGCCCTCGCAATCGGGCCGGGAATCTCCACCACAGAAGAAACGCGCGGGTTCCTCTTCGAGATAATCAGGTCCTGCGAGATACCGGCGGTGATCGACGCCGACGCTCTCACGCTTATAGCTGAGGAGCCGGGAATCCTTCTCAGGGCGAAGGCGCCCCTGATACTCACCCCCCATCCGGGCGAGATGTCGAGACTCACGGGCATCGCAACCGAAGAAATAGAGAGCGACAGGATAGGGGTGTCCCTCGATTTCGCTAAGAAGCATAAAGTCATTCTCGTGCTCAAGGGGGCGAGGTCTCTCGTCACGACCCCGGGAGGGCGCGTATACGTCAACACCTCGGGCAACCCCGGTATGGCGTCAGGCGGCATGGGAGACGTTCTTACGGGCATTATAGGCGGGTTCCTCGCGCAGCGCATCATACCCGAAGACGCGGCCCGATTAGGCGTGTTCGTGCACGGTCTCGCGGGAGATGCGGCAGCTCGGGAGCGTGGGCAGGCCGGGATAATTGCGGGCGACCTCGCGGACGTCCTCCCCGGGACGCTCGCTGGGCTTCCGGGTTCGGACGAGGAGCCTTTCTTCCGAATCCGCTGATATCACTCATTATTTTAATCCACCGAAAAACCGATATGACAGATAGAAAGAGTATGGAGATACGGGTGACGGACGCTGAAGATACAATAAAACTGGGCGAGATTATTGGCAAATCGCTCGAACCCGGTAGTATTATTGCCCTCAGGGGGGGTCTCGGCGCGGGTAAAACAGTCCTCGTCAAAGGGATAGCGAAGGGACTCGGGATAGAAGACGAGCCCGTGAGCCCCACGTTCGTAATTATGAACGCGTACGAGGGCAGGATACCGCTATACCACTTCGACCTCTACAGGGTCTCAGGGGCGGACGAGCTCATGGGGATAGGCGCCGACGAGTTCCTCTACGCCGGCGGGGTATCGGCCGTCGAGTGGGCGGAAAGGGTTGAGGAAATATTTCCTGAATATACTATATATATCGACATAAAGATTCCGGAACCGGACGACGGTACGGAAAACATGCGCGAAATCAAGATAGAAGGGAAAAAGGAATGGGTCTCATCGTTCAGAAGTACGGCGGAACAAGCGTTTCCAGCCTCGACAAGATAAAGTGGGTAGCGGGACACGTAATTAAAACGAAAGAAAAGGGGAACGAAGTCCTCGTCGTCGTCTCCGCGATGGCCGGAGAGACGGACAAGCTCGTAAAATTATCGCTCCAGATAATGGACCCGCCCGACGAGAGGGAGCTCGACGTCGTGACGTCGAGCGGGGAGCAGGTCTCCTCGGGATTGCTCGCGATGTCTATCAAAGCCCTCGGGCAGGACGCGCTGTCACTCCAGGGTCATCAGGTGAGGATAGTGACCGACAACGCGCATTCCAAGGCCAAGATAGTGAGGATAGACGCCGAGAGGATAAAGAAGGCGCTCCGTGAGGGGAAGATAGTCGTCGTGGCAGGCTTCCAGGGGGTGGACGAGGAAGGGAACGTCACTACGTTAGGCAGGGGCGGCTCCGACCTCACGGCGGTCGCGCTCGCGGCAGCGCTTAATGCCGACTCGTGCGAGCTTTTTAAAGACGACGTCGACGGCATATACACGTCCGACCCCGGCATAGTGCCTACGGCGAGGAAGCTCGACAGAATATCCTACGAGGAGATGCTCGAGTTAGCGAGCCTCGGGTCGAAGGTGCTCCAGGCGAGGGCCGTCGAATTCGCGATGAAATTCGGCGTGACTCTCCACGTCCGCCCCACGGCGAAACCGGGCACGGAAGGAACATGGGTAGTAGAGGAGGAAAAAATGACTCAGCTGGAAAATATACTAATATCGGGCGTATCGTCCGACAAGAACCAGGCCAAGATCACGATAACGCAGGTGCCGGACAGCCCCGGCATAGCGGCCAAGATTTTCACGCCTCTCAGCGAGAGCGGCGTAATCGTGGACATGATAGTCCAGAACGTAAGCATCGAGGGGCACACGGACATGACGTTCACGGTGCCGAGGACAGATTTCAAAAAATCGATTATACTAACTGAAAAGGTTGCAAAGCAGCTCGGGGCGAAAAATATCATCTCCGACGACAAGATAGCCAAGGTATCGCTCGTCGGCGTCGGGATGAAAACCCACTCGGGGGTCGCAAGCCGCATGTTTTCGACGCTCGCGAAAGAGGGAATTAACATTTTGATGATAAGCACGTCCGAAATCAAGATTTCCTGCGTCGTCGAGGAAAAATACACGGAGCTCGCGGTAAGGGCGCTCCACGACGCGTTCGAGCTGGGGGAAACGAAATGAGCCGGGATTCGGTAAAGATATACGACGTAACGCTACGCGACGGTACCCAGGGGGAAAGCATATCCTTCTCCATCCACGACAAGCTCAGGATCGCACAGAAACTTGACGAGCTGGGTGTTCATTACATCGAAGGCGGATGGCCGGGCTCTAACGAAAGGGACGAGGGGTTCTTCGAGGAAGCGAAGAAGCTGAGGTTGAGAAAATCGAAGGTCGCTGCGTTCGGCAGCACGAGACGCTCGGGAAAGACCTGCGACGAGGACGGGAGCGTCCAGGCGCTCCTCAAGGCGGAGACCCCAGCAGTCACTATCGTCGGCAAGAGCTGGGATTTCCACGTTAAGGAAGCTCTCAGGATACCGCTCAAGGAAAACCTAGAAATAATCCACGATTCCATCACGTATCTGAAAAAATACGTGGACGAAGTATTCTTCGACGCCGAGCACTTCTTCGACGGCTACAAGCACAACCCGAAATATACGATCGAGGCCATAAAAGCGGCTAAGGACGCAGGCGCCGACGTGCTGGTCCTCTGCGATACGAACGGGGGCACGCTCCCCTGGGAGATAGAAGAGATAGTGAGGGATGTGAACCTGAAGCTCGACAACCCGCATCTCGGCATACACACACACAACGACGGCGAAGTGGGCGTCGCGAACACGCTCTACGCGGTCAGGGAAGGCGTGAGGCAGGTGCAGGGGACGATGAACGGCTACGGGGAGAGGTGCGGGAACGCGAACCTCTGTTCGATCGTGCCCAATCTCAAGTTGAAACTCGGCATAGACTGCATCGACGAGAACAACCTTAGAAGGCTGTATGACGTATCGCACTTCATACACGAGCTCACAAATTTACCCCCGCTCAAGCACAGGCCGTTCGTCGGGGAGAGCGCCTTCGCCCACAAGGGCGGGCTCCACGTAAGCGCCGTGATGAAGAAATCGGAGACATACGAGCATATCAACCCGGACATCGTTGGAAACCACAGGCGCGTCCTCATTTCGGACCTCTCCGGGCGTAGCAACATCCTGTACAAGGCGAAAGAGCTCGGCATAGAGCTCGACCCGCAGGACAAGCGCGTAAACGCTATCCTTAACGAGCTCAAGAAGCTCGAGAACGAAGGGTACGAGTTCGAAGGGGCGGACGCATCCTTCGAGCTCCTGGTCAGAAAGGCCCTCGGGGAATACAGAAAGGCGTTCGAGCTTATGAGCGTGCGCACGATAACGGAGAAGAGGACCGAGGACGAGGAGTCGATCACCGAGGCGACGCTCATAGTGCAGGTGGACGGCGTCACAGAGCACACGGTCGCTATAGGGAACGGCCCCGTGCACGCCCTCGACCAGGGCTTGAGAAAGGCGCTCGAGAAGTTCTATCCGGGTCTCAAGGAAGTCACGCTCAAGGACTACAGGGTGAGGGTGCTTTCGAGACAGCACGGGACGGACGCAGTGGTTAGGGTGCTCATAGAATCGGGCGACGGAGAGAGCGACTGGAGCACCGTAGGGGTCTCTCAGAACATAGTCGAGGCCAGCTGGAAGGCGCTCGTCGACAGCATAGACTACAAGATACTCAAGGACGAATCGAAACGCGCCGCCAAAGCGCGGGGATGAGCGGAGTCTTGGGAAGCAATACTTCTTCTATCGTTCCGACCACGATTCTGAATCCAGCTTTATTCTATTGTCATTCCCGAGTGTTTTAATCGGGAATCCAGTATTTGTATTTTCTGTTTATGCAAATTAAATCCACCCTACCCCTCCTTTACGAAAGGAGGGAATTAAAACGCTCGTAGGAGCGGCTTCCAGCCGCGGACATACGGGAGTAATACCCGTTCAACCCTTCGACAGGCTCAGGGCGAACGGGTTGGGCTATTTTGTTGGATTAAGCGGAAGTGGTAGGATGGGACCGTAAAACACACACGTGTGTGCGCCGTCACGACCACACCGGCTTCGGGAGCCCGTACGCGAAATAGAAGATTATATACACGAGCCAGTACGTGATGAGCCCCACGACGCACACCCAGATGGCGTTCCAGGTGTTCTTGAAATCGAGCGCCTGCCGCACGCCGATTATCATCGCGACGAGCGTCCACACCCATACGATCACGAGCACGACCGCCGTAAGGTGAGGCACGGCCGCGAAGACCCTGAAGATTCCCGGCGCACTAGCGAACCCGAGCACGCGCATTATCTCCCACTGGTCGCTCCTCGTCTCCGATTCGGGGAAGAGCTTCGTGCCGATAATGTAGATAAGGAAGGCGAGCAGTATCCAGAGGACGAAGCTGGTGATAGTACCCAGTATGAGGCCTTTATAGTCTCCCGTCTGGTAGCTGTAGATGCCCCTCGAGAGGCTCGCGAGAAAGACGACTACCACCGCCTGCCACATGGCGCTCTTATCGTGCTCGACTTCCTCGTACAGCTCCGGGTCGAGCGTGAGCGCCCTTATGACTCTCTTGATAAACACGGATGCGGTTCACCTCTCGATCGGAATGGAGGAGTAAAATTAATACCCCGAAGGCCGATAGTCAAAACAATATCAGGATATCATGTAATCGGCCTGCAATCTCACTTACTTCTTAACGGCAGGCGTCCTGCCGACCATTAAATGCGTGCCCGCCTGCCATTTAATCAGCACTCCTAGTTGGTCGGCACCTGGGCGGGATTTATGCCGATTATCATGAGGATAAAATACATGATGACGAAATATATGATGAAGCCGATTAAACATACGCCCACAGCGCGCCACGTGCTCTTATAGTCGAGCGCCTGCCTCACCGCGATTATCATGGCCACGAGCATCCATATACCCGCTACGAACGATATGATGGGGCCGGCCACCGGAATAATACCGAGTATGCGGAGCACCCCCGGGGAGCTCGAAAAGCCTATTGTCCGGAGCATCTCGCCCAAATCGGCTTTCGTCCCAGGCTCCGGCAGCAGCTTCGTGCCTATGATGAAAGTCAGGTACGCCCATATCAACCATCCGACCAGAGCGCCTATCGTGGTGAAGATCAGTCCCTTTATGCCGAATACGCCTAATGAGCCTACGCCGGCCGCGACGCTCGACAGCACTACGACTGTAGCCGCCTGTCCCATCGACCCCTTGTCGGCCTCAACTTCTTCATAAAGATTCACGTCGAGCTTGGAAGCCCTCAACATTCGATCGATTAAAATGGCCATATTGGTTCCTCCTCTAGGAATTTATAAATATGCACATAATAAAACTTTAGCGGGGATTCGTCAAAGAGAGCGTGGAAAGTCCTATGCCCGGTGACGGTGTTTTATTTCGCCGCGGAGAAGCTCGATAAGGGGCGTCATCATCTCCTCCGTGCAGTCCCCCATAAGCGCGATCTGTATCCAGTTCCGCTCAATGAGGTAGCCGCTCCTCCAGTTAAGGAAATAGCCCGACCGTTCGAGCTTCATCCCGAGGACGCGGGAGTCGAGTCTCTCGGGAAGCGGGATGGTTATGATGGCGGACGACTCTTGTCCCTTTTCGGCGACTATGTCGTACCCGGCGTTCGAAAGTCTTTCCCTGAGCCAGCCGGAGCGCTTGCGAAGCTCCGCATATCTTTCTGCCTCGGGGAAGTTTTCGATCGAGGACCTGAGCGCGCGGACGAGGTTTGAGGAGAGCGTAAACGGAGTGCCTGAAGATTCCGCGTATAAGCCGAGGTCGAGGTAGCGGGGCAGCCTGTCCGGCCGGGACGCAATCTCGTGGTTGTAGAAAACGAACGAGAGCCCCGGATAAGACCTGAGCCCCTTCCCGCTCACCCCTGTCGCCATGTAAACGCCCGAGAGGCTGAGGGGTACGGTGCCGAGGGAGCTTATGCAGTCAAGACATAGGCCGATGCCCCGGCCGTCGCATATCCCGCCGAGCATACCCGCGTCGTTCAGCACTCCGGTCGAGGTCTCGGAATGCACCGCCCATAGCCATGCCGTGCCCGGATTACGTGAAAGGGCGCTTTCGACTTCCCGACGATGGAAGCCCTCTCCCCATTCCTTCTCGATTGCGGCAAACGAGAGCCCCCATCTCCGCGCGTGGTCTATTAGGCGCTCCCCGAACTCCCCGTTCGAGAGAATGAGGCCCTTCCCTACCGCGAGTGAGAGCTGGGCGGCAACGGCGTCGTTTGCGAGCGTGCCCGAACCCATAAGAACCGCCGTGTGTTTCGCCCCCGTAATGGATGAGAGTATCCGCTTCACGCGGACGAGGTCCTCTGTGAACTCCTCCGACCTGTGGGACACGGAAGTACCGGACATAGCCCTTTCCGTATCCGGACTGACGTCGACGGGTCCCGGAAGCAGATTAACGGGCTTTTTCGCTGGAGGCAGTGATTCGTCCATCCTCGAAAGGAGCTTCGTCTGCCCCTTCATCCTGTAATATGATTCGGGAGTCAGGTACATCGGCTGATACCTCGCGCCATCGCTTCCGACCTCGGGACCGAACGGTATGAACCCGAGGTTCCTGTAGAGCTTCCCCTGAGCCACGTTCGCCGAAATTATGGCGAGGTCGTATTTTTTCTCCTCGCAGTAGGCGGCGAGTTTGGTGAACAGTCCTAAAAGCACCTTGCGATACCGGCGCTCTTTCTTCACGGAGAGGAGCCTCAGCTCGCATAAAGAACGCGATTGAGGGAGGTATGAATCGAGGCCGGGGAGCTTCTGATCGAGGGAGAAAGGGCGCTTGTCCCTGACCGCGAGCATGCCTGCGAGCTCTTCCCCGTCGAGGCAGATGATATAGGTATTCTCGACGTGGAATTTATCGACGAGCCTCTTTTCAGGGTTCTCCCCGAGCTGGGGTATTTCTTCGACGAACGTCACGTAGTTGAGCCTGTGTATCTGCTCGAACTCGCTCTCGAGCGCGGCAATCTTGTAGAGGAGGCCGTCGTTCATGACATTCCGATTCATCCTACCTGTGTGTTTACGGGAATTAAATTATATACGATTGTTCGTTCTCATTCGAGGAACCTGCTCCGAATTTCAGGCGAGGGTATCATGCACTCGTCTTTTTTACCGTACCACTTGTACCTGTTCCGGGCTA
>DATIET010000111.1:0-5087 GCA_035455615.1 Thermodesulfobacteriota bacterium | reverse complement strand
GTTCCATAAGAACAAAACACACAGCAGTCGCCCGGTTTCGGTTTTAACAACACCTTGCAATTTGTGCACTCATAGTAATATTGACACGAATCCGTGGGCATCGTCTCCTCTTTCTCGAACCCGCATTCCGGGCATTTAATTATTGATTCTAGTATCATTTGAACTCGCTACTGAGACATTTACATTTGCCGAATGACAAAGCACAAAAATTACTGCCTTCCTCTAATATTATACTAATACTAAAGACACAGAATCCCGGACCGGAGCTCGTATTCAAGTCCGTCCGGAACTCTGTGCATTATATCGATGCTAACCTCATATCCATCAACACACGATAACGCGTATCAAAAAGATTCTCTGCTTGAATCAAAAGATTATTTGTCACCAAGCGGAGTCATAATATTATGAACCCCGCTTACGGATGCCGCATGGCACATCGCGCACATGGTTTCTTTTCCGCCCGCAACCGGCATATTCATTTTCATTCCGTCCTTCTCCATCTCCATAGTGGCTATGGTCCCGTCAGGATTGTATTTAACCCAGAACCAGTCGTCCTTCCCGTCCCCTGTTTTTTCCATAACCGTGACTGCTGCCAGCGTTTTGTCAGGCATGTAGTTTTCTTTTATCAAGATTGAACCCTTCGGGAGCTCTTTTGCGCCGGATGTTAAAGCCTGTTCGGCTGTTTTGTTAACGTATGTAGTCAGCAGCATTCCGTGGGGCTCGGTCCCCTTGTATAACTTCCCTTTTCCGGGGAATAGCGACCAATTATCCTGATACTTATCACCCTGGATCTGCAGCCATAATTGACCCGCCTGCTGGCTGCTATCCTGCGCTCCTACGATACTTGTATCAAAAAAAGTGAGAGACGCGATTAGAAACAAAACCGGTAAAACAAGTAACGGAAAGATTAAGAACTTCTTTACAATACAAATCCCTTGATTGTCGGGCTCACAGTGCTTCATGATGCACCTCCTTAGATTGTGATATTTGTTAAATTAGACGGTGCAATCTCGAGCAGGTTTCAAAAATCCGATCTGATGTGCCTCAACCGGAAATAACACGAAACTTTTCATGCAAATAAGCATCTAAACGTTAGATTTCAACGTAATAATCCTTGCCGGGGACCGAAAGTCCTATTTACATCGGGTTAAGGAAATGCAAGAATAGATATTAATTCTCAATATCCGCAGATACAACCAAGACGGGAGATAAGCAGCATATGGAGACAAAGGACCCAACGATAGAGAGCGTCAAAGAATTCTACAGCAGAGCGGCTATAGAGCCCCAGGCGAGCCTCTGCTGCCCGGGCGGATATCCGGCCGAAGAGACGAGCCACATACCCAGGGAGGTAATCGACAGGTTCTACGGCTGCGGAAGCCCGATCAGCCTCGCCGGGATAACACCCGGAGAAACCGTTCTCGACCTCGGCTCAGGGGCAGGTATCGACTGCTTCATCGCCGCTAAAAAGACAGGGCGTGAAGGAAAAGTCATCGGTGTAGACATGACCGACGAGATGCTCAAAGTGGCCGATCGGCACAGGGGCGCCGTATCGGAAAGCCTGGGTTACAGCAACGTCGAATTCCGGAAGGGTTTTCTCGAAGAGATTCCGGTAGACTCCAAATCGGCAGACCTCATTACATCCAACTGCGTTATCAACCTTTCCCCGAACAAGAGAAAAGTATTCCAGGAGATGTGGAGATCGCTTAAAGACCACGGGAGAATAGTCGTATCCGATATAGTTTCCGACCGCGAGATTCCGGAGCATCTAAAAAAAGACGAGCAGCTTCTGGGCGAGTGTATCTCGGGATCGCTCACCGAGAGCCGTTTCCTTTCCTGCCTGGAGCAGACCGGTTTTTACGGGATAGAGGTGCTCGACAGGAAATACTGGAAAAGCGTCGAGAGTATCGCATTCTATTCGGTCACGGTCAGGGGCTACAAATTCGAGAAGTCGGCGGGCTGCGTCTACGCAGGTCAGTACGCCGCGTACAAAGGGCCGTTCAAGTTTATTATAGACGATGAGGGCCATGTTTTTCCCAGGAATCAGGCAGTAGAGGTTTGCACCGACACAGCGCTCAAGCTTTCCGCGGCCCCGTATTCGGGCATGTTTATCATAACAGAATCAGAGGGGAAGCCGGGCGACAACCCCTGCTGCACGCCTAACGGCGGAACCGGTTGTTGCTGATACTTGAGATACCAGAACCATGGGAGGGACGTGATGGATTACTATGACCCGAAGGATTTGAAAAGGTTTTCCGAGATCGGCAAGTTCGGCCAGGAGCTGATGAAGAAGTTTTTCGATTATTACAATGCCGCCACAGGAGAGGACGGCGCGCTGACGAAGAGAGAAAAGGCCCTGATCGCGCTCGCCGTGGCGCACGTGAAGAAGTGCCCCTACTGCATCGACGCGTATACCACTCAATGTCTCGAAACGGGCGCCGACCCCGAGCAGATGACCGAGGCGTTACACGTGGCGGCGTCGATGGAAGCGGGCATCACGCTGATACACGGGATTCAGATGCATAACGCGCTCGAAAAACAGGGCGCGCTGTGATTCACGGAATGAACCGATTCAGACGGCAAGACTCAGGCTTAGCGGAATAGCATAGGAGCACCGGATGTCCCAGGCTCACGCGCTCAAGCGCAAAATAGAAGCGATAGACCAGAGCGACGAGATCAAATACGATTTTTATAAGACGCTCGGTGATAAGAGGCAGGAGCTTCCTCCCCTCAGTATCGATACGCTCCAGGTGAACGTTACGAGGCTCTGCAACCAGTCCTGCGTACACTGCCACGTCGACGCCTCGCCCAGAAGGACCGAGCAGATGGACCTCGATACAGCAAACCGGTGCCTGGAAATCCTCGGGGAGCATGATCAGATAAAGAACCTCGACATCACAGGCGGAGCCCCGGAGCTGAACCCGCACTTCGACCGCCTCGTACGCGAAGCCGTAAAACTCGGCAAGCGCGTCATGGTCAGGCATAACCTCACAGTTACGATAGACGGGAACCCCGTAACAGGGGAGAGTAAATCCTACCTGCCCCGGTTCTACGCCGAGAACGGGGTGGAAGTAATATCGTCGCTGCCCTATTACCAGGAATATTTTACGGACAAACAGAGGGGCAAAGGGGTATTCGAGAAAAGCATACGAGCTATATTAATGTTGAATGCCGAGGGATACGGCAGGGACGGCTCGGGGCTCGTCCTGAATTTCGTATACAACCCCGTCGGGGCGTTCCTTCCCGCGCCGGAAAAGAGCCTCGAAACGGATTTTAAAAGGGAGCTGCTGAGAAAACACGGCATCGTCTTCAATAACCTCTACACGATAACGAACATGCCGATCAACCGCTTCAAGCAGCAGCTGAAAAAACTGGGTGCGTACGATGAATACATGACCAAGCTCGTAAACGCATACAACCCGGCGGCCGCGGAGGGGGTGATGTGCAGGTCGCTCGTGAGCGTAGGCTATGACGGCAGGGTATATGACTGCGATTTCAACCAGATGCTCGATCTGGAGATCAGAGTCAACGGTAAGCCCATGACGGTATTTAATTTCGACTACGAGGGCCTCATAAAGAGGAGAATTATCTTCGCCTCGCACTGTTTCGGGTGCACGGCGGGCGCGGGGAGCAGCTGCGGCGGGGCTACCGCATAAAACACCCGTTACAGCATCGACGCTTCCAACAATTCCAATGCCGGATAGAGACCGAGAGAATATCCTTATCGTATTCGTTAAATACCCCGAGCCTGGAAAGGTCAAAACGAGGATCGCCCAAGAACTTGGAGCGCACAAGGCGGCCGGGGTATATTCTCAAATGGCGAAGAGAATAATCGGGAAGGTTCGGAGACCGGATGCATATCGAACTGTAATTTATTTCGATCCGCCGGACAGAGAAGCAGACGTCAGGGCGTGGCTGGGGATCGATAATGTTTCTTACGAACCCCAGTCCCCGGGGACGATCGGAGACAAGATGTCGAATGCATTCGAGATGGTGTTTTCCGAAGGGGCCGAAAAAGCGGTACTGATCGGGACGGACGTTCCGGAAATCACAGCCTACCTAGTAAGCACCGCCTTCGGCATGCTGGAAGGCACCGACGTAGTGCTCGGGCCGTCCTATGACGGAGGGTATTACCTTATAGGGCTGGGAAAGTCCGAACCTGCCCTCTTCAGGGATATTGACTGGGGAACCAATACAGTGTTTAACCGGACACTAAACCGAATTATAGAAAAAAATCTTAGTCACAAGTCACTTGATACATTGAAAGATGTCGATACGGCGGAGGATATCGATCCCGGGATGCTTTCACGGCTCAGGGCAGAAGAATAAATTTCGGTCCGCGGGCTTAATGAAGCATTAAACCCGGTCATACGGGTTCGCCCGGAGCTTCGTATCCCAATATATCGGCACAAAAAAAAATATGAATGGTATATTATTGAGGGTTCTTAACAGTGCACGTCACGTCACGAGGAGATTTATGAAAAGAAGGTTCCTGTTTGTCGCGCCCGCCATATTTTTGATTCTGACCCTTTTATCATGTGAACAGGGAAACGGGGAGCCGGGGAGCGGTTCGGATCAAAATTCGGCAGTGGACTTTTCACTCGAAACGGTGGACGGCGGGAAAAAAATCAGCCTCCGTGACTTTAATGGAAAACCGGTAGTGCTGAATTTCTGGGCTACATGGTGCGGGCCGTGTAAAGAGGAACTGCCCCTGTTCGAAAAGATGTGGAACAAGTTCAAGGACGATGACGTCGTGTTCCTGGGCGTCGATGTCATGGACGACAGAACGAACGCACTGGAATTCATCAAAAATTCCGGAATTACATATACCAACCTTTACGACCAGCCGGGCGAGGTGTCCTCGAAGTATAAAGTTGTGGCGCTGCCGGTTACATTTTTCATCGACAAAGAAGGCGAGATAGCGATTAAAAATTACGGGCCGTTCATCGGGAAGGACGGAGAAAAGAAGTTCAAACTCTATATGGAGGAGATCGCAGAGTGAATCCCGCCGAAGTCCAGGTAAGCTGGGTCATCGCGTTTTTGGCGGGGATAATCTCGTTCCTTTCGCCGTGCGTGCTCCCGCTGATCCC
>DATIET010000110.1:0-2261 GCA_035455615.1 Thermodesulfobacteriota bacterium | reverse complement strand
CTAATTTAATCTATAACCTCAAGAGCCTCAACAAGAAAATGGACGTGAGACACAGGATATTAGCCGTCGGGTATAAGTTATTCCCGTTCCCGCTCAAAGGCGACGCCGAGATGGGGGACGCCGATCCTGGGTGTGACTTATCCTGCGTTATAAATTTTTACGGCAGGGTCGGGCTGTTGAGGAGCATACTGTCGAGTCTTGCAGGGCAGGATTACGATAAAAAGAGATTCGAGGTGGTGCTGGTGGAAGACAGGGGCGGGACTGAAGAAGGAAGGGCCGTATTCAGGGAATTCGAGCCCGTATTGAATTCGAGGTATTACACTGTCGAAGAGAAATTCGGCGTCATGGGTTACGCGAGAAATTTCGGTCTCAGCAAAACGAGAGGGAAGTACGTCCTATTCCTCGACGACGATACTGTGATTATGGACAGGGGATTCATCCCGAAATTGTTGGACGAGTTCGGGGACGGCGAAGCGGACGCGGTTATCCCGCGCGGGGGCGCGAGTTATTGCCTGCTCGAAGGCAAATACAGCTTCCACGATCCCTACTACCCCTCCAACAGGTGCATGGCTTACAGGAGGGAGACTCTCAGGGACCTCGGCGGATTCGTCGATGAGATTATCGGGCAGGAGGACGTCGAATTCGCGGTAAGGCTGACGGCCGCCGGAAAGAAAGTCAGACGCTCGCAGCGCGCCTGCTATATGCACCCGCCGCTCATCCTGCGGAGCACGAGCAAAGCCGCCGCCGTCGGAGCCTCATTCGCGAAACTCCGGAACAGATACCCTCTCCTGATTTGGGTTATGCTCCTGATCAACGGCCTGAGGTATCTTCCGAAGCTCATCTGCCCGTTCAGCACAAAATACAGGATGCAGGGGAAATTCAGCCTGGGCTTCATGCTGGGTATCCTGTATGCGATGACGGGTAAAAAATTAGAGTATAATTAAGACCCGGCCTTGCCCGGATAAGACCGACCGACATACATGATCAAAAGGCTGCTACCCTATAAAGACCTCTTTCTGGTCTATATCTGGCGGGAATTCAATATCAGGTACCGCCAGTCCTATATCGGCGCTCTGTGGGCGGTGATCCAGCCCCTGAGCATGATGCTCCTCTTTACGTTCGTCTTTACATATCTCATCAAGGCGGCGGTATCGGATTACCCCAAAACCATATTTTTTTACTCGGGCCTTCTGCCGTGGACATTTTTCGCGTCTTCGGTGAATTATTCCCTCACGAGCCTCACCGGGAACTACTTCCTCATCACGAAAATTTACTTTCCGAGGGAAATACTCCCCCTCTCGGGAATAGTCATGGCGTTTCTCGACTATGTAATCGCGTCTGTGATTTTTATACCCATGCTGTTTATCTATCATATACACATCACATATTACATACTTTGGATGGTGCCCCTGCTCGTGCTCCTGTTCGTGTTCACGATTTCGATGAGCCTTCTTCTTTCGAGCCTTAACGTTTATTACAGGGACGTCAAGCTTGCGACGGGGTTCCTCATACAGCTCCTGTTCTTCGCTTCACCCGTACTATATTCTATCGACGACCTGAGCCTCAATTTCAAGCTCGTGCTATTCCTGAACCCCATGACGTTTATCATCGAGAATATGAGGAGGTGCCTCATCGAGGGGCGCGGAGTGGTGTTGTGGCAGTTTGTGTTCGTGAGCGCGATAGTGGCGGTATTCTATTATCTCAGTTACAGGTTTTTCATAAAAACCGAGCGGGACTTCGCAGATGTCATCTGACGGGATCATTCTGTTCAACGAAGTGTGGAAGAAGTACTCGACGAGGGACATATTCCATAAATCCCTCAGGGAAGAGATCTCCGATATCTTCAAAAGGGAGGAGAGAGAGAAACTTTCCGACGGGGAATTCTGGGCGTTAAAGAGCATCAATATATCCATAAGAAAAGGGGAGTGCGTGGGACTATTCGGCCCGAACGGAGCCGGCAAGACGACGATACTCAAGCTGATAGCGTCCGTTACATACCCGAACCAGGGGGAAGTCGCGGTCTCGGGCAGGGTAGCGCCTCTGATATCGGTAGGAGCTGGGTTTCACCCGGACCTGACAGGCCGGGAAAACATATATACGAACGGCACGATAATCGGCATGTCGATCAAAGAAATCAGAGAGAAAATCGAAAGCATAATTGATTTTTCGGAAATCGAAGAAAGGTTTATGGACATGCCCGTCAAGAAATATTCGAACGGGATGAATGCGAGACTCGGCTTTTCGATTGCTGTTCACAGCAG
>DATIET010000109.1:0-2217 GCA_035455615.1 Thermodesulfobacteriota bacterium | reverse complement strand
TACGAAGCATCGAGGCTAATCGACTACCGTCTCAATGCTACATAACTCAAAAGAGGGGTAGGGTGAGGGTGTCACCTTACATTAATAATCCAACTGAAATTAAACCGCTTGTGCCTTCCTCCGCCTCACCGCGAAGAACACCCCTATCAACCCCAATCCGACGACAGCCGAGATCATCCCCCATTCGCCGAGCGTGGGCACATCCCGCGGGGCCAGTGGGAGGAATACGAGCGCGTCCGAGCAAACAGGCAGCTCGCCGATCCTGCTAATTACCGCGTTTGTCGTATTTACGGTTACAAGATTGGTCGGGAAACCTTCATCGAACCCGAATTCGATACCGAAAAGCTCCCCGGTTGCTGGAGAAAAGTCCATGGCGCTCATTACGAACTCGATAAAGGGATGGTTCGCAACGAGCGTCCCTTGTCCAGTCAGCGGGTTCAGAGTAAGAAAATCCAGGTTTTCAGACGAAAAGAGCGTCCCGCCGGTCCTCATTATTGCAAGTGCGTTCCCTCCCCCGAAAAACCCCGTCTGCCCGATAGTGGTCCCCTGCCCCGTCGTCTGGTCTATCCGGAGCAGCTCCGTTATACCGCCGTGCGAGTTACCCGGTATGCACCTGAAGCCCGTCCCGTAGAGGGTGTCGGTCGAGGCGTCGTATGTAAGGTCGGGGACCCTCCCGCACCCGCCCAGGTTGTTGTTCCCGATCGTCCCTATGAGCGAGCCTTGCCCGGTAAACGGATCGATCTCTATGAGGATGGATATTCTATCCCCGTTCGCGTCGGCGTTAGCGCTTCCGACGAGCCTCCCGTCACCGAGAACCGCCATGCCCGATACGGCCCTGAAACCTATAGGCCCGATCGGATCGGCGGCAGCGGTATTCGGATTGACGCGATAAAGCGTGCTGAAGCCGCTTCCGCTTTCTGAAATACAAGATTCATCCGCGGACAAGAGAAGCTGTGTCTGGGCATGCGAAACGCCGTAAGAAAAAAGAAGTATAAAAAGAGCCGGGATAATGAGTCTAAAATAATACATATTCGCATCCTCCTTTCCCTATGACTACTCGATATTCTATCATTTTACATACTTTCATACAAACAGAGAATTCTCCATTTAATAATAGCCCGGCGCAGCCATCCCCCGCTCTTCCTGAGTCAACCCCTGACCCCCTCCCGGAAATTTCACACTCCCCCGATATCCGCGTATAATCATTAGAGAAAGCAATAGCACGTCCCCGAGGCAAGGTGAATCCGATGCGCGCTGTCATTAAAACCCTGGCGGTCATAGCCGCAGTGCTCGTAATCTACTTTTGGGCTTACCCGCAGACGGTCAGGCTCTACGACTACCTTACGGCGGAGTCGAGTATACTCGAAGTCCCAGCGTTTCAGGAGATAAAGGAGTTCTACCCCGACCTGTTCGCCAAGATACTCGCCGATACGAAGTCTGCGATAATCAAGGGCGGGAGCGTGGACGACATAATATCCGAGAACGGCATGACTCTCGCGGCGCTTCTTCAGAACGACCTCCCCCTCGCTTCCCCCGATGCGACTTCGGCGTTCATCACGTCCTTCATAAACATCTTTCAGAAGGCGGGGAATAACGACCCCGATTGCTGCGTCGAGCTCATAAATGGCAACGAGCAGTGCATGTGGCAGCTAATGACCCCCGAGGAGCAGAACGACGTGCTCCGCGCGATCGCGCTTATTATCAGGTCCGCCAACACGGAGCCCGCGAAGCTCGGCGAAGTGAAGCAGGCCGAGAAGGACGTCGGCCGCATCTCGTCGAACGTCGTCGCGAAGTACGGGCCCGAGATCGACTACACGGCGCAGACGGAGCTTACGGACGAGGAGAAAAAGAAGGTCTGCTTCGCCATCGCCGATCTATATTCCGAGACCCTCAAGCTCCCTCCCGCGCGCTCCTCGGACGCGATCAAATACCTCCTATCCGGCCCCGGCGGAGAAGTGGAGCAGTAGCACACACACATAGTGTGATTCTACGATCCCACCGAATCACCTCTGCCTCGTCCAGTATTGTCACCCTCTCCGGTTGTAGGAGCGGCTTCCAGCCGCGATCTCTTTTTATTTCCCTCCCCCCTTCCAAAGTGGGGGAGGGTTAGGGTGGGGGGTTTACCTTATCACTCCTATCAAACAGAAAGTCATTCTCTTCCCGACATTACAGAATTCGCGTTAAGAAAAGCGGGCAAGCGCCCGCGTGCGTACGATC
>DATIET010000108.1:0-5524 GCA_035455615.1 Thermodesulfobacteriota bacterium | reverse complement strand
TCAATCGGGGTTTCCACCACTTCGCCACCCTATACCCCTGCGGAGGTTGGTGGATTGGCGGATTCTTGGGCTTGGGAGATTCCTGCTTTCCGACATTCCGACAGCTCCACAGGGGTATATACTCCGCGCGGTTGTCGGAGTGTCGGAATGCTTTTTCAATTCCCTCCTTAGGAAAAGGAGGGGTAGGGAGGATTTGGACTTTCGGACATTTCGGACATTCCGCAAGGGTGTATGTTCGGGGAAATGTCCGAAATGTCCGAATCCGCCGCCCCCCCTCAACAAAAGAGTTGAGACCGGGTATAAACGTGTGTAGATTATTCCCGTACCATGACATACCAGAGAGGCGCTTTAATTCAGGCCGCCGTAATCCTGCTCATACTCCTTTCAGCTTCTTACGTATATGCCGGCTCCTCAAGCGAAAACCTTCTCTATATATATTCCGGGGGCCGGAAAATAGGCTACTCGTACGACTCCGTAAAAACCGAAGGCGGCGTAGCCGAGGCCGTGGAAAAGGCGAGGGTCAAGGTCAAGCTCCTCGATAATACGGAGGACGTCGAGACCGAGGCCCGTTACAGGCTTAGCGGGGGGAAGCTCCTCTCCTTCGAATTCAGGTTCGAATCCCCGTCGGGAAAAGTGACGGCCGAAGGAGTGAGGGAAGGGGATACTATGAGGGTCAGGATGAAGACCGTATCGGGGGTCTCCGAGATAGTTTTCGACGCGCCGCCCGGCCTCATACCCGCATCGATGCTCCCGTCCCAGCTCATGGCGGAGCCCCCTGAAAAGGGGCGGGAGTACGTAGTCCCGGTGCTCGACCCCGTGACGGTCATTGCCGCGTCCTCTCCGGGGAGCTTCGAGACCCGGCACAAGATCACGGGGAGGGAGAGCATCGAAGCGCCTTCCCTAGGCGTAGTCGACTCCTGGAGGGTGGAGTCAGTACTATCCGGCGTAAAAGTTACCTCCTGGATAACGGACGGAGGGGAGCTTATCAGGCAGTCGATCCCTCCGGGAATGACCGCGCTCAGGGACGAAAGCGGCATAGTGTCCGAGGACGGTATCTCTGCGCTCGATGTAGAAGGGGCGACCTCCATTCAGTCAAACGTCACGATCGAGGACCCGAGGGGCCTCGTGTACATGAAGGCCGAGATAGAAGGCATCGTCCCCGAAGACGGGTTCGACCTGTCGGACTCCTACAGGCAGTCCTTCGACGGTAAATACGTTTCGATAAGGGCCGGGGATACGTCGTCCGTGAAAACCTATAAACTGCCTAATAAAGACCCCGGCTTCGCCCGATATCTCGCCCCCGAGACCCTCATACAGAGCGGCGACCCGGAGATAATATCCAAATCGGAGGAAATACTCGGAGGGGAAAAGGATTCGCTCAAGGCCGTCAGGATGCTTAACGGCTGGGTTTTCGCCTATCTCAGAAAGACGGGCTCGGCCGGCATCCCCAACGCCATGGACGTGCTCAAGACGGGCTCCGGGGACTGCAACGAGCACTCCGCCCTCTTCGCGGCGCTCGCCAGGGCTGCGGGAATCCCGACAAAAACGGTGTCAGGTACAATATATCTCGAGGGGAGATTCTATTACCACGCGTGGAACGAGGTATACGTCGGAGAATGGGTGGCGGTCGACCCCACCTTCGGTCAGGTCCCGGCAGACGCGACGCACCTGAAGCTCGTCGAAGGGGACCTGAACAAGAGCTCCGTCATCATGAACGCAGCGGGTAAAATAAATCTCAAAATTCTGGAAACCTCTTGAAATGAAATTAAGAAACAAGCTCATATATTCCGCGTTACTCGCGCTCGTTATTCTGCTGCCGGCGCTGTTTTCCTGCGCACATACGGCGGGGGTCAAAAGCGACCCCGCAGAGGCCGACGCCCCCTTCATTTCATCGGAAGCGCCGAAAAACGAAGCATACTATCACTTCGCGTCTTCACGGATGCTCTACCTCGACAACAGGGTTTCCGAATCTCTGGCCGAATTAGTGCTCGCCGAAAAGTTTGACCCCTCGTCCGCCTACCTGAAATACAACCTCGCACTCATGTACATGTCCACAGGCAGGATGCAGGACGCGCTCGCGAAGCTCGAAGAGTCGATCAAGACGGACCCGGAGTTCGCCCCTTCCTTTACGCTGCTCGGAAAGATATACGCGTCCTCGCAGGAGCCGGGCGACAGGGAGAAGTCGGTCGAGATACTGAGGAGGGCCGTCGAGCTCGACCCCGACGACGCGGAGTCGCTCCTTTTCCTGGGCATCATGGACACGGAAGCGGGGAATTACGACAGCGCGGAGATAAAGTTCAGGAGGATAACGGAGCTCTACCCGGACAATGAGAAGGGTTACTTCTTCCTCGGCAAGCTCTACTATGAGAAGGGGGATTACGCCCGCGCGGAAGAGAATTACAAGAAAGCCCTCGACCTGAACCCGAGCTTCGCCTCCGCTCTTCTCGAGATGGCGCTCATATACGAGCAGCAGGGGAAGATGAAGGAATCCGAGCGGATATACCAGGACGTGATCGTGCTCTATCCCCACAGCCTGGAGTCGTACGTGCGCTATGGCAACTTCCTTTTCAGGGTCAATCGCATGGAAGACGCGAGGATGCAGTTCGAGAAGGCGGAAGGCATGGATTTCCAGAACCCCGACTTGAAGCTCAGGCTCGGCCTCCTATACATCGAGAGCGGCGATTATGATAAAGCTATAGAAGAATTCAGGCTCATCCTCATGGGCAACCCCGACGACGACAGGGCGAAGTACTACCTCGCCCTCTGCTACATCGAGTCGGGGCGGTACGATACCGCCGTGAGCACGCTCGATTCCATACCGCAGTATTCGGAGTTTTACGACGAGAGCCTCGTCCAGAAGGCGTACATATTCGAGAAGCAGAACATGCTCGGCCGGTCAATGGCGCTGATGGAGGAGGTTTACGGCCGCGAGCCCAATAATGAAGTCATAGTAAATTACCTGGGGAGCGTTTACAGGAAGTCGGGCAGGAACGACGACGCGGTAACCCTGTATAAGAAGTTCCTCGAATCGAACCCGGGGAGCGAGACCATATACTACTCGCTCGGCGTCACGTACTATCTCATAGACCGCGAGCAGGATTCGATCAATACGATGACGAAGCTCATAGAGCTCAACCCCAGGCACGCGGACGCGCTCAACTTCGTCGGTTACTCATACGCCGAACAGGGGGTCAACCTCGACCAGGCGGAGTCACTCATAAGAAAAGCGCTCGTCATTTCGCCCAATAAAGGTTACATACTCGACAGCCTGGGCTGGGTCTACTACAAGAGGGGGAATTACCAGGAAGCGATAAAGCTCCTCAAGCAAGCTGCCTCGCTCCAGTCGGACGACCCCGCCATACTCGATCACCTTGGGGACGTTTACAGGGACATGGGCGACACGGAGAGCGCGCTCGAATACTACAACAAGAGCCTGAAAATGCTGGACGACGCAGAGACCGACAACCCGGAAGACCTGGAGCTTAGGGAAAGGCTCAGGCAAAAGATAAACGAACTCTCGACAAATCCGAAGATAGAAAGCTAGAAGTGACAAGCTACCGTTATATATATTCCTTATTCGTAATGCTCCTGCTCGCCTCCTCCTGCGCCAGGAAGCCGGCCGAGGTCGATCTTAGCCGGGCCGACTCCGGGGAAATTATCGAAAAGGTCGAGCTTTTCGAGGGCGGCGTACGGTCGGTGAAGGGGCTTGCGCGTGTCAGGATAGAGACTGCCGCCGACAAGGTCTCATACACCCAGGTTACAATAGCCGAGAGACCTAACCTTCTGCGTCTCGAGGCCTTGAACCCGTTCGGGAGCACGGTAGGGTTCATTTCCTCGGACGGGAAACAGATATATATTATATCCTCGGCTGAGAGGGGCGTATACGACGCCGGGGAGGAATTCGACCTCTCCTACGTCTATCCGGGTCTCGACATACGGATAACCGCCGAGAGCCTCGTGAGTCTCGTGACGGGGCGTCTCCCGTACAGGATATATGAATCGCAGACAAAGCCGGTTATCGCGGCGGACGAGGGTTTGATAAAGCTCACGTGGAAGGACGGGGACCCGGGCGGGGAGAACACGATGTGGGTCAACAGCGGCAATTACAGGGTCGAGAAAGCCGAGTTCACGCTCTCAAACGGCGAGCGCGCGAGCCTCTCCTATGAATATTTCGACGGGCTCGTCGACGGGCATTATTTCCCCCGGACGATCGATTTTGATACCGGCGGGCTTTCGATTACAATAGTGTACCAACCGGACGTCGAGCTTAACGGTGGCGTGGACAGGTCTCTATTCACTCCTCAGGCGGCGATTGAAAAATCCGGCGCTCAAAATTATAATTAGCGGGTATGACGATTCGCTCTCATGCCCGGCCGCGTACAGCAGTAGTTAATTCACATATCGCTTGAGGTTATCAGCCGTTGCCTGAATCGGAAGTAGTTAAGGTTTTCATAATAAAGAATAAACTGGGTCTCCACGCTCGCGCAGCGGCCGTTTTCGTAAGGCTGTCGAGCAGGTTCGCCTGCGATGTGAAGCTCGTAAAGAACGGCTACGAGGTAGACGGCAAGAGCATTCTGGGAGTGTTGTCCCTTGCGGCCGCAAAAGGGAGCGATATACAGGTGATTACAAAAGGGGAGGGAGCCGGGAAGGCGATGGCCGAGATCGAAGAGCTTATAGAGAGCGGATTCGGCGAGGGCGTATGAGGGTCGAAAGAAAAGGCATTCCGATATCCACGGGTATCGCGCTCGGCAGGGTCGTGCTGCTCGACCGCTCGAAGATGATCGTCGAGAGGGTACAGGTAGATGAGAACCTCATCGGCGCGGAGAAGGAGAGGTTCCTCCAGGCTCTCAGACGGTCGAAGGAGCAGCTCCTTTCGATCAGGGACAAGCTCGAACCGCTCGAGGGCGGAGACCACCTCCAGATACTCAACCTGAACATAATGATGCTCGAAGACGAGCTCCTTTCGGACGAGGTGCTCAGGTTCATTGAAACCGAGCGCGTAAACGCCGAGTGGGCCGTGAACAATATCCTTTCGAGGAAGAGCGAGGCTTTCAGGAAGGTCGAAGACCAGTACATGAAAGAGAGGCTCGCCGATATCTATTACATGGGCCAGAGGATTCTCAGGAACCTCCACGGCGTAGCGGAAGACATACCCGACCTGGGACACGACTCCATACTCGTGGCGCACGACATATCGGCCATGGACGTAGTCGCTTTCGCGAAGCACAACGCCATTGGGATAGTGACCGACACGGGCGCATCCACGTCCCACAGCGCGATAGTGGCGAAGTCTTTGGGGATTCCCACCGTCATGGGCCTAGAGGACATCACGCTCCGGGCGAGCCCCGGCGACACGATATACATCGACGGGTTCAGGGGAGTAGCCGTACTCGACCCCGCTCCCGCGGAGCAGGAGGAGTTCAGACGCCGGAAGTCGAGCCACGCGGCGCTCGAGAGGAAGCTGCTCGAGTACGCGAAGCTCCCCGGACGGACTCTCGACGGCAGGGAGATCAAGGTAAACGCG
>DATIET010000107.1:0-13800 GCA_035455615.1 Thermodesulfobacteriota bacterium | reverse complement strand
AGGGAAGGTGAACGGGGTCTCGTGCGCGAAATACGACGTTTTCAGAGGGGATGAGAAGGTGAGGCAGCACTGCGTCGCCAATTGGAACAGCATACAGGGCGGGCAGGAAATGATGGCTGTTATGCTCCGCATGGCGGATTTTATGGACCAGATGGCTAAATCCTTCTCGAAGGGCGGGAGCCTGATCGGAGATCAGGTACAGTTCGAACGGAACGTTTTCAACCAGCTGAGACAGCTTGACGGCTTCCCGATAGAGACGATCGAATACGAAGACGGGAAGGTGGATGCTGAATCGACCTTCAAGTCGTCCGAGAAAACGAGCATAGATCTCGCCGACATGGAGCCCCCCGCGGGCTATACCCGGCAGATTACAGGCGCGAACTGATACGTCCGGGATTGATCAGACACCCTGCAGAAAAAGGAGATATGACCGGCGATGAAACCTGACAAGTTAAAGCTCCATAATTTAGTTTCAAATAAATTGAGCTTCTTTTTCGCTTTGATTACATGCGCCTGCTTCGCATTAATGTCCGCGGAATACGCCCTCTCCGAAAAGACCGTCTGTGATTATCAGAACAGGGAATGTTTTACGGAGGCGGGATACCCGGCCTGTTACAATAAAATCGACGTTCAGAAGTACTACCAGTTTACGGAAACGGGGCAGGGCGCGCTCGCGGAGCAGATCGTTTCGGACGACACGCGCTGCATCAAGCTCAACGGGAACGAAAAGGCGTCGATGATGGATAAAAGCCAGGGCTTGGTCAAGTTCGTGTTGAGAGGAAGCAACAAGACCCTCTGGGCAAAGAGAGAGGCCCTTTATGCGAATTGACATCGCAGGTGAATTTAAAGGAGTTAATTGTATTGATAGTAAGGCTTAATAGATACCTCTCCATGTGCGGGGTCGCTTCGAGGAGGAAGGCGGACGAGCTCATAGAGTCAGGCGGGGTGAAGATAAACGGGAAAGTTGTTAGGGAGCTCGGGCGCAACGTAGATACCGAATCGGACGAGATCGAGGTGTTGGGGAGCGTGCTCGCCCCTGAGTTAAAAAGATACGTAATCCTCTATAAGCCGAAACTTTACATAACGGCGCTCGGCGAGGGGCAGGACAAAAAGAAAACTATAGAAGAGCTTCTAAAGGGCATACCCGAGAGGGTGTTCCCGGTCGGCAGGCTCGATTACGACGCCGAGGGCCTGATTATACTCACGAACGACGGGGACCTCGCCAACAAGATACTCCATCCGAAGTACGAGCTTCCCAAAGTATACAGGGCGAGGGTTAAGGGCGTTATCGGCGGCGACGCCTGCTTGCGGATGCAGTCCGGCACCGAGCTCGATGACGGTCCCGCCAGGCCCGACTGGATAAAAATAGTAAAAAATGACGGGGTATCGACAACGGTCGAGCTGTCTTTCCACGAGGGGAGGAACCACCTCGTCAAGAGGTTCTTCGCGAAATTCGGCCATCCCGTGATGCAGCTCACGCGGATGTCTGTAGGCCCGATCAAGATAGGGAGCCTGGAGAGGGGCAGGTGGAGGGACCTTACGGCATCAGAGCTCAAGATGCTCAACCGCGCCGTTGCGAAGGCGGGCTGAAAACGGCCTGTATCAATTATCGATATTATGGTAGGATTCTGCGGTGAATTAAAAATCAAAACCAGCTGACGGGCTTTACGGCGTCCGCTAAACCCGATTCTCTCATCCGCGAGGAAATATCCAAATATGCTCATTACGTTCGAAGGTATAGAAGGCAGCGGCAAATCCACACAGGCGAATCTTCTGAATGAATTCCTGTCGGGGAAAGGATACAAGGTCACGGTAACGAGGGAGCCCGGCTGGGGACACCTGGGTAATCTCATACGGACGATCATATTGGACGAGAGGGAATTGGTGCTGACGCCTATGGCCGAGCTCTTTCTTTTTTGCGCCGACAGGGCACAGCACGTTAAAGACTTCATAGAGCCCAGACTGAAAAACGGTGAAATCGTGATATGCGACAGGTTTTACGACTCCACCGTCGTCTACCAAGGATACGGAAGGAAGCTCGACATGAGGCTCGTCAACAAGGCCGCAAAGGCCTCGGCGCTGGAGGTCGCCCCCGATATTACCTTCCTCCTCAACCTTCCCGTAAGGGAGGGGTTAACGAGACTCAAGGAGAGGGGGTCAATCACCAAGATGGACGAAGAGCCCCACGAATTCCACGAGCTTATAAGACAGGGTTATATACTTATCGCGCGGAGGGAGCCCGAAAGGATAAAGAGCATAAATGCGGATAGGGAAATACAGGCTGTGCACGAGGAAATATGCTCACTCGTGACGGAGCGTCTTTCGCCGCAGTGAAAATGACGTATTACACGTCACACGTCTTCAATACATACTTATATAGAGAGCGATGTTCGAAGGAATAATAGGCCACGATTTTCAGAAAAACATACTGCTCCGCGCCGAGAGCGGTAATCTGGCGTCGCATTCATACCTCTTTGCGGGCCCCGACGGGATAGGCAAGAAGATGGTTGCGGTCGAATTCGCCAAGCTCCTCAACTGCGGGGGGGCTGCGGCTGGTCCGGACGAGAAGTGCGGATGCGCCTCCTGCAGGAAGATAGAGAGGGGAATACACCCGGACGTAGTGCTTATCGAATTCACCGGCGTCAAGAATATCAAAGTCGATCAGGTTCGCGACGAAATCGAAGAGAGGCTCTATCTAAGGCCATTCGAAGGCAGGTTTAAGGTCGTTATCGTCGATGAGTCTGAAAGGATGAACCAGAGCGCCCAGAACGCATTTTTGAAGACACTAGAAGAACCCCCTCCCGACTCTGTAATTATTCTCGTGTCTTCGCGTCCCGACTCCCTCCTCCCCACGCTCAGGTCGAGGTGCCAGACCGTCGTATTCAACGCTTTGCCGGATGAACTTGTCGCGGGGGTTCTGAGAGTGCGCGGCGGCATGTCTCCAGAAGAAGCGCTCCTCGCTTCGAGGCTCTCGGGCGGGAGCATCGGGAAGGCCCTCGGGTTTGACGGCGGCCTCCTCGAATGGAGAAGGGAGCTGATCACCAGGCTCGGAAATATAAGGAAAAATTCAGCTTCCGATATCTCAAGCCTTACCGAGCATATTTCATCCGGCGCATCCCAGGACGATACAGAAAGGCTCGATCTCGGCTTCAGGTTTATAATGCTCTGGATTCGCGACCTCGCCCTTGTAAGGATAGGCTCAGGCCGTATTACCAATACGGACTTCACGGAATCGATCAATAACGCCGCCCGGAAATGGGACGTGAACGATTTACTCGAGATTGAGAGACAAGCAGAGAGGGCTTGGTATGATATAGTCCGGGCAAACGCCAATACGAAGCTCGTACTGGATAACCTCTTCTTAAAATTAGCCGTGAATGCTGGCAAGAATTGATTTATCGTCATCGTAAGAATTATTGAGGGGAGGGGTTTTTCTCCCGTAATACGCGGGTTCGGAACGGAGACCTAAATAAAAATGGCTAAAGCCTTTTACGTCACTACGCCAATTTATTACGTTAACGACGTGCCGCACATAGGGCACGCTTATACGACGATAGCCGCCGACGCGATCGCGAGGTTCAGGAGGCTCAAGGGGGATAATGTTTTTTTTCTCACCGGCACGGACGAGCACGGACAGAAGATCGAGAGGACCGCAGAGGCCCGCGGCGAGAAACCGATCGAGCTTGCAGACAGGGTGGTCAAGAGGTTCCAGAACCTTTCACAGGTATTGAATATCACGAACGACGACTTCATAAGGACGACCGAGAAACGCCATGAGAGGTCCGTCGTAGAGATTTTCAAGAGGATCGAGCACGCGGGCGATATATACCTCGACGAATACGAGGGATGGTACGACGTAAGGAACGAGGCGTTCATAACCGATACGCAGTATGAAGAGATAATGGAACTCCCGGAGGAGAAGAGGCCCCTTATAGAAAGGGTAAAGGAGGAGAGTTATTTTTTCAGGCTCTCCCGTTATCAGGACAGGCTCCTCGAGCATTACAGGAAATTCCCCGGGTTCGTTCAGCCGGGATACAGGATGAACGAGGTCGTCCGTTTCGTGGAGGGGGGTCTGAAAGACTTGAGCGTGAGCCGCACCACTTTTAACTGGGGCATACCCGTCCCCGGGAATCCGCGGCACGTCATATATGTTTGGTTCGACGCGCTCACCAATTATATCACCGCCGCCGGCTTCCCGGACGACCCGGAGAGGTTCGCGGACATCTGGCCTGCGGATATACACCTCGTCGGGAAGGACATACTCCGTTTCCACGCGGTTTTCTGGCCTGCGTTCCTTATGTCGGCGAAGATCCCTCTCCCAAAGACCGTATTCGCGCACGGCTGGTGGACGGTCGAGGGGGAAAAGATGTCGAAGTCTCTCGGCAACGTGGTCGACCCCTATCAGATGGCCGATGAGTTCGGGGCGGATGTCTTCAGATACTTTCTTCTGAGGGAAATACCGTTCGGGCAGGACGGAGACTTCTCGAAAAACGCGATCGTGTCCAGGGTGAACGGGGACCTCGCGAACGGGCTCGGGAACCTGGTCAGCCGCACGCTCGGCATGTTGGAGAGATACCGCGGGGGAATAATACCCGCGCCCGGCCCCCTCGGCGGCAGTGAGGATTCCATACACGATGCGGCGTTATCCCTTATAGGGCAAGTGGACGGGGCGATGAACGAAACCGCCTTTCATAAAGCGCTGGGCGCGATATGGGACTTCATTGCGCTCGTCAATAAATATGTGGACGAAGAGGCCCCCTGGGCGCTCGCGAAAGAAAAGAAAGATGAAAGGCTCGACACCGTGCTATTTACGATATCCCGTTCGATCGGCGTAGTGTCGATACTCATTCACCCCTTTATGCCGTCCTCAGCTGAGGAGATATGGAAGAGGCTCGGCTCCACGGAGCCGTTTTCCTCGCTCAGGCTCTCTCAAGCCGGGGACCCGGACTTGATCAAGCCCGGTCAGGCCGTGGTCAAAGGGAGCAGTCTTTTTCCCAGATACGAGGAGAAATCCGGATAGTCCACCTTCCCCGGAATTCCCCCCACTTGTTTCTAAATTCGGTGGGAACCTGAACCCGAAATTTGTCTTATATATGCATTTTTTGCACAATTAGGGCAAATTTTGCATTTTCACCTTTGGGACACCGCCACATCATCGTAAATATATTCAATAGTGACAGCGAGTTGTAGGCAAGCAGGTTCTGGCATAGTACTTGCAATTTAACAAATGTCTTGTAATTGCGGGGTGAAAATGACTTCGTTTTCGAATGAGAATGGTTTTACATTCACCGAAATATTGATCGCTGTAACCATCATGGCCCTGGGGGTCCTCGCTATGGCCCAAATGCAGTTCCTCTCTCTCAGGCAGAAGCAGCTCGCCGAGCAGGGAACATCCGCCGCAAATATCATCCAGTTCATAGCGGACAGGGACATGGAAGAGGTGAAAAGGGCTCATTTGCTAAATTCTATCGCTTTCATGGAGGCGCAGGCCGGGAGGCTTGTTCCGGGAAGCGATTCTGAGCCCCACTTACAGTACTGCAAAACGAGCAACTCGAACAGGATGTGTGACGCTTGTCCCTGTGACCCTCTGGCCGAAGTCACGCCTGACCCCAGCCAGGCTCTCGAGACCACATGCGCGGTCATCGACATCCACGACTTCGACCCCAAGAAGGTCTCATTCAAGAGCGTTGTAGGACAGTGCTCGGGTGGAGCGGGTGAGTCCCTGGTGGTGGTGAAACGGGTCGCTTCGGATACGGATCAGACGGTCGACCCTCCGGAGACTATGTTGAATGTAACTTACGGTATCAAGACAAAGAGCCAGTTCGCAGAAACAGGGTTCGGGAGTATCAGCAAGAAAGATACGCTCGCGGTCCAGAATATTGTTTTCAGCGCCCACGAGGAAGACTGGAGTCAGTTTATCCCTGCCTGGACGGAAGTAACGGTCCCGCATGTGCCTTGACGGATGATGAATAAAGACCGGAGACAGCAATGAACGACAGGGGATTCACGATGATCGAGCTAATGATTGCCGTATCGATACTGGCAATCATAATCGCGGGCATGACGATCGCGCTCCAGCAGCAGCAGAGGCAGTTCAAGATGACTAAAGAAGCGGTCGACACGGACCAGACAGCGAGAGCCGCGCTCGATTACCTCGCGACCGAGATCAGAAACGCCGGCTCGCGCCAGGGTAAGACTTTCGCAGTTCAGTTTGTTAACGGCGGAAGCGACGGGAATAATCCCTGCTCTGTAGATACAAATAAAGATGGCTCCGCCAACTCTCCTCCCGACTGCATTACTTTGTATTCATGGGACATCTCGCGGGGTCAGGACGGATCCGATTTGCCGTCCGTGCCGGGTTTGATCGAGGTGGTCCAGAACAATCCGCTTCAGCTCAGACTGCCCCCCCAGTGGTTCGATGAGGATACCAACACATTGATAGGGGGGACTGCAGATGGCACGGACATTCTTCTCGGTTTAAGGTCTCGAACGGCTATCTGCAATCCTGACAGCACGGTTAACTGCAGCCTGGAGCCGGAACGATGCACCGAGTGCTCACTTATTTTGCGTGCGAGCGTCGACGGCAGCACTAAAACCGCAACGGTAGATTCGCTCGAGGACATTAAAGCGCATAATCTTCCCGTGTCGAATTTCAGCGGGTTTTCGGAATTTATCAGCGGCACGACGGTTAACGGCGTGAATTACGGGTTTTTGCCGACTTTTTCCTCCCTGCCGTCTGAAATGACGATAGTCATATCCAAGACACTCCGGGTGGACCTCGCGGATAACGAGCTTCTCCTGCAGCAGAATGGCGGTCAGGCTCTGCCGATCGCAGGCGGGGTAAATGCGCCCGGCATCGTCGATTTCCAGCTGGTCTTTAATCTTCAGGACTCGAACGGGGGCATCACGAAAGTCGGGGTCCCCCTTGCCGCAAATAACGGGATGTATCCCGACTTCACAGCCACCGCTTTAAACGGAAGGGAACAGGACATAAGGTCGGTAGAAATATATATAGTGGTTAAGTCTAAAATAAAACCGCAGAAGATGCAGGGCGGCCAATACACGCAGACCCTGCCCGCCATCGCCGACGTACTGGAGAGGACCGTCGCCGTGCCGTCCACGACCACGGCCGAGCCGGAGGAAGGATATACCTACCGCATATTATCTACGACTGTCTATATGAGGAATCATGCGAGAGAAGAGTTCGGTTAAACATATGATGCTGGTAATAAAGAAGACTAAAGCGGCTGAAAGTGCGATCATGAAAAATCCCCCACGCATATATAGGAACGAAGAGGGAGTCGCGATAATAATGGCGCTGATAATGCTCCTCGTGATGTCGGTGCTCGCGACTACCGTTTCCTTCAATTCGAATAACGATTTCCGCGCCATGTCAAACTACAAGCAGGGTCAGGAAGCGTTCCTCGCTGCCGAAAATTGCATCCGGCAGGGGAGAAACAGGTTCGAGATCATCGGAATCGAGGTTCTTTACTTCCTCCTCCAGAATAAGGATACGGTGATCCTGGGGGAAGGCGGCGCAAGCGATCTCCTGGTATTGGACGAAGATCTGGAAAACGGGGCCAGGTGCAGGTCAGGCCCGAGGTCTCTCGACAGCGCTACGGAAGGCTCGGGCCAGATAATAGAGATACCGCCTATAACAAAGACGATACAGAGGCCGCTCAAAAATACCAGCATGTCTACCAGCGCCTCAGGCGGCGCGGGCCTTGTCCCCGTGACTTTTCAAGTCACCGGAAAGGACGAAGATGATAAGGATATTGACGACGTTAAGGATACGATAAATACGGGCACTGAAGTCGCAGCCGGTTTTGAGACCTTCATACCCGGAAACGCGAACCAGATGTACTCGCAATAATGCGGGATTGGAATGAGTTGTGGATGACAGTGAATTTGAGGAGTGAATATAATCGAATGCGGGAAACCAAAGTGAACTTTAAAATGAAGTTCGGACTCCACAGGGTTAAGATGCTATGCCTGATACTGCTCCTGCTTTTTGTAACAGGGGCGCAAGGGGAACCCATCAAGAAGAACGAGATCGAAGACCTGAACATCATAATTTCCCAGATAGTCGGCGGCGAACCTAACGTGCTTCTTATCACGGACTACTCGGGCTCCATGTTGAGGAGCTGGGGGGGAGGCCAGGTCGGGAACTGGGACGAGGAAGACGATAGCGGCGTTATAGAGGATTGCGAAGAGCTGTTCAACTGCGATTCTTTCACGGCCAATACCATTCCATACTCACAGTGCACAAGGTCAGCCGCTCACTGCATGGAGAATATCTCGAACCTCTCTGTGTGCGGCTCGAAGAACCATAACGGGTTCGGAATAGTAGGAACGGAACAAGATCTACTCTCACACATTGCTTGCATCACCAACCCGCCGGGCGGCGGGGGACAGGCTTTAACTCAAGATCAGATGAATACGATCTTTGACGACGTATGCGGGAACAATGACAACGTTCTCACGGAAACAATAGCGAATTGCGACAACAACGGCGTTCAGGATAATGAGTATTCTCAGGCTGCTGCGGCAATGGACTCGCTGGCCGGTTTTACTCAATGCGCTTCACAGCACTGCATAGGGGGGACCAGCCCCGGCTGTGATAATACGACCGGATACAACAATGTAAAAACCTGTGTTCAAACCTCTCAGGCCATAAACAAAAACAAGTCTGAAAACTGCAAAATCCCGGGAAATCCGGACTGCGACGGGAAGCCCCAATACGGGAGCAGCAGGATGGACATACTCCACAGCGTCCTATTTGATTTCCTCGACGCGGACGATTCCCTGGCAGATAAAATGTGCGACGACCCGAACAATCTTTACGACGGAACGAGCGATTCCATAACGTGTCAACAATATATGTTCACTCCGTTCAGGAACGTGAGACAGATAGTTAGGGACACCGGGAACCCGGAGTCGAACAGAAATCTGCCTATTCCAAACACTAACAACGCCAAGCTCGCAAACGAGCTGACCGATGCAGACGGGGATGAGCTGGGTATCAGAATACGCCCGCTTTCCTATTCGGGAAAGGACAATTGGGACGGCTGTACTGACTCCGATACATACAGGCTGGCCCAGGGAGGGTTCGCCGGGGCAAGCGAGTCTAACCTCAGAAACATATGGTCATTCTTCAGGAGGGAAAGGGGAGAGGGGGGCACACCCCTCGCGTGGGTCCTGGGGTTCGATGATAACGATAATAGCGGCAATGTGGGCGGAAACGTTATCAACGACGATGCCCTGGGTGCATTCAAGGTGGAGCTCCAGTCTGACCCGTCAATAGAGTGCAGGCCCGAGTTCGTGATAATCATTACGGACGGTGAGGATACATGCGCGGGCGATCCTAACGGCCAGAGCGGTCAGACGACGGGGGGGCTCACGACAAACGCGAACAGGAGAAGCTCCATACAGGCTGTCAGTAATTTAAGAACATATTACTCCAGAAACCCCGTACAGAATCAGGGAGATTCTTTCAAAAAGGAGGTCCTCGTTTTTGTAATCGGACTAGGCATCGAGAGCCCGGCCGCAAGGAGGACCTTGAACGCTATGGCCCTTGCCGGCGGGACTCATACTGAAGGGATATTATTGCACACAGGACCTAATGGAATCGAAGTTCCCGGCTCGGTCGATCTCGATATCCCGGAGATATTCCCTCAGGGTTCTGAATTCGACGTATTCAAAAATCTGGGAAGGGCGAAAGATATAGACACCGCGCCCGCAACGGCTCAGCTTCAGGGATGTAAAAACACTACATCAAACAGGAGTGAAAACGGGCAGTGTCAGTTTCAGAGTGTAAACATCTTTGATAACAATTTCTTCGATACAGGGACGCCGTTTAACGACACCGACAAAAGGCTCGAAGACTTCGCTTTTTTTGTCAACAGCCCGGAGGAGCTTGCGGCCGCCCTTCACGACATAGCCGGCCAGATAAAGATTTTCAGCACCTCCGGCGTGTCACCTACCGCTCCTCAGTCTTCAACTGCTATTGCTCTCAGGGACCGCATATACCTCTCTATTCTAACTCCAATAACGACTGAAAGGCTATGGCAGGGCAGACTCGGTTTGTATGGATTTGTTGACGTTCCCGGGAACACCGGCAGCAAGGAAGTTATAAGAAAGCCTCCTGCGGGCTCGGACCTAACGAATCCTGTTGTGGTTGAAAGTCTCGCGATCTTCGACGAAGACGGCACTCTGAATGACAACGCAAAACAGTTCTTCTGGGAGGCGGGAAAAGAGCTTGCCGAGCGGGATATTGTCTCTTCCGCGAGAAACCTCTACACGGTAGAGTCTCCCGATCTGATAGAGGGGGATAATGTGGAGGACCCGCCTTACAGCGGATC
Organism: Thermodesulfobacteriota bacterium; assembly: GCA_035455615.1. GTDB lineage: Bacteria > Desulfobacterota_D > UBA1144 > Nemesobacterales > UBA2774 > 2-12-FULL-53-21. The sequence continues at coordinate 3,439 of DATIET010000107.1, read as the reverse complement.
CGACTTCGAAACGACCGGGAACGTAATCAAATATAAAGGGCCTCTCGTGCCGCTCGATAACGACGATGAGCCGATTAACCCGGGACAGTTCGGAATTGCGGACAGCGATGTAATCAATCCCATACCCGATTACTGCGTACCCTCGGGCGGCGCTGTAACCGATTGCGAGGGTTCTGCGGGCACGGTCGACTGCACGGATGTAACAACTGCCGATTGCAGGACATGCGTGAAGGAATGTATGAGGGACAAGATTATCGAATTCCTTGTCGGAAATACGGGAATACCGACGGTCGGCGACCCTATGGGGTCACCCTCTCTCGATCCCTCTCCCGCCCAGGTGGACGGCTCGGAGCCGTTCACATCAATGGGATATAACTGCCCCGACCCCGAGGATGAGGACGGGGACGCAGACTTCGGCAGTCTCGATACATGCTCGGTCAGGCTCGGGGATATATTCCATTCTAACCCTGTCGTCGTGGGCTCGCCGTCGCCTCTGTTTTTCGACGCCGGGTATCAGCAGTTCGCGGTCAACTTTAAAGACAGGTCGGCCGTTGTTTACGTAGGAGCTAATGACGGCATCCTTCATGCCTTTCACGCGGGCGAGTTCAAGGACCCCAATGCGGAGGGCGCACAGGCGGACGATAAGACCAATCCGTTCACTCTCGAAGAGGAGATATTCCCCTTCTTCGACGAGGGCACTGGGTTCGAGCTATTCGGTATTGCGATGCCCACTTATCTTCCTGATTCACTAGCCAATCCAGCGGGATCTGCAAATTCTCCGGCAAACATCGTATTCGGCACTCCGACCCCGCCTGATTACAGGACAGGCGACTTTAAGACTTTCGTGCTCGACAATTTCGCGCAAAGGTCGTTTTCGGATGGCTCTCCCGTAATTGGGGATGTATTCATAGACGGCTTTGCAAACGGGATCCAGTTAAACGATGACTCGCCGGATACCTGTGCAGAATCAATAAATACGCCCGACGGCGATATTGACCTCTGCGGGAGGGAATGGCACACGGTGCTGATTTCAGGCTCACACAACGGGGGAGGGGCTTATGTCGCCCTCGACGTGACGAATCCTGCATGCGGGGAGAACTGCGGCACGACCGATTCGCTTCATGAGCATATAACTAACGGAACCGAAACCCTCGAATACCCGAAACATCTCTGGACGGTATTCGACAACGATTTCGGAAACTCATGGTCTACGCCTTCGATGGGAAGGATAAGGCTTAAGATTACGGAGGGTGAAGTGACCAGTACAGTTGACAGATGGGTGATGTTCGTCGGGGGAGGCCTCGACCCGCTCGATACCGATCCTACGAACGGTGTCAATTTCGGAAATGCATTTGCGGTAATCGATATAAGCACAGGCAAGGAAATATTTAAATTTCATCCCGTCAACTCCATACCATCCGGTATCTCTGCTCCGGCTAATATCGAGGATATGGTGTGCGATGTGCCGAGCAGAGTAGCTTCGGTGGATATTAATTCAGACGGATATATGGACCTCGCATATTTCGGGGATACGTGCGGGAGGTTATGGAGGTTCGATATCTCCATGCCGATCGAGGTTGACGGGAGCATCTCCCAGAGCGGACCGGACGGTAACCTCGCTCTCGTGGCTGAAGACTGGAGCGGGGGTATTGTCTTTTGCGCGAATACAGACGGTGAGTGTTTCGATGGTAATGATCAACCGGCCGTTCCCAATACCAACGTGGAGCCGATTTATTTTGCCCCGACGATAGTACTCGACGATCTTGGAAGACGCCATGTAATTTTCGTAACAGGGGACAGGCGGGACCCCAGCAGCATTTTGAAGTCCGGAAAACTCTATAACTTTATCGATGATTACATACCGGCGTTTCTCGCGGGCGGGACTGCTGTAGGCGGGAGTGTGATTAAGACCGCTTCAACATTGATTACGGACGGGCAGGTAATCGAACTTACGGCGCAGTCCGGAGTGGAAGGGCAGTTCGTTTCTTCCGCGTCCAACAATTTCAGCTCGGATCAGGGTGAGTTCGTGGTTAAGTTCCCGAGCAACCTCGGCAATCCGGAGCTCGGGGAGAAGGGGTTCGGCGTACCTGTCGTAATAAACAGGGTACTCATATTTACCACTTATGCCCCGGAGCTCGATTCGTCAAACCCGTGCAGCGGGGGCACGGGGCTCGGAAGGATTTTCGCGCTCGATTTTATAACTGGGACAGCGGCGCTTTCCCGCATCCCCGGAGTTAAGGACAGCGATATACTGAAGGGTTCTGACGCGGAGAAGGGCCTGGCCGCGGGCTCTACAGTCGCGGAAGGTATGCCGACTCCGGCGCAGCTTACTTTCGGAGCGAGGGGCTCGGTGCTTATGTCGGTGGCTTTCACGGGAGGCCCCGTGGCGGGCGGGTCTCAGTTCATAGTCTGGGAGCTCCCGCCTCTTCCGACGAGGACTCAAACTCTTTTCTGGGAGGAACTCCTCTAGGGAGAAGGGTCGATGAAGCTAAACCGGAATACACGCGGGTTCAGCCTGTTAGAGGTCCTGGTAGTGATCGCAGTCATGGGGACTGTGCTCGCGATCGGTACCTCCTATATAACCGGCAAATCCGCGCAGCGCCGTTCCGTTGACGGGGTCACGAACAATATCGCTTCCATGCTGCAGCTGGGTAAATTGAAGTCCGTAAGGGACGGTGTTGAATACAGGGTCGTCTTCGCCCGCTGCGACGACATCGACGAATCGGACCCGGACTGCCCCTTCTGTAAAACCGATGGCGATTATATAGAATATCAGGCGGGTGACGATGAGGTCTCGCTGATTCTCGAAAGGGGGGACAGCAACGCGGGATCCACCGCATGGTGCATGCAGTCCGAACATTCTAAAAGGTTCCAATCCGATCTGACCCTCGTTGCCTCGGCGAACATCGGCCAGGCGGGAGAACCGCTGAATTTCACATTTGTCCCAACCGGTATGAGGAGGGATTTTGGGGCAGATGCAGGCAATGAAACATTGACGATAAGGCCTGCGAACGATTCCAAGGTGGAAAACTGCGGCCAGCTCAGCGTGTCACCGACGGGGGGAATTACAGCGGTCGAGGGCAAGTGGAACGGCTCGAACTGCATTCCAATCCTCGATTCCGGGGCTAATCCTACGCCGGGTCCGTCTTAATCCTATCCTACTCGCGGGTCTTCCCTGTCTTAACTTCGAGCTCTCCGCTCCGGATTCTCTCACTTCCTGACGATGTAGTAGTAGTTGATAGGGTCGTGCGGGAGCTCCTTTACGTCGATCTCGCTGAACCCCGCTTCCTTTAGCATTTCACATGCGAGCTCCTTCCCCCACATAGCGCCCAGCCCTCTTCCGCCCTGCGCGAGCGAGACCGTCATGCAGTGCGTGCACGACACGGTGTAAAGAAAAGGCGCGAGCGGGTTGTCCATATTCTTCTCGACGTGGCTCGAT
>DATIET010000106.1:0-3119 GCA_035455615.1 Thermodesulfobacteriota bacterium | reverse complement strand
GAAGCATGACAAATGACGTAATTGCTGATAGGAAAGGGCGTCCGATTCCTCTCTTGCTCGGAATCGTCCCGTGAAAGATTTTCACGCCTTAATAATCTATTTTCTTAACGCAAATTCTGTAATGTCGGAAACAATCACCCTTCGACAAGCTCAGGGTGAACGGATTGGGCTCACTTGCGGGTCAGGCAGAGGAGGTTGGGAGGAATCGTATATGAGCACACATTGTGTGCCGCACTACGTGTGTGCATGTGTGAGTTTTACGTATCTATCCAGGACGGGCAGCACCGAGTCCTTATCACCGGGCGGTACGGCGAATACGACCCGTTCGACTCCCGCGTTTCTGAGTGCGTCAACGGCTTCCTGATCCGGATTACCGTAAATTACAAAGGTAACCGGTATTTCTACAGGGTTGCGGCCGGCGTCTTCGGCCTTTCTTCGGAGCTCCTTCATTCTATCCGGCATCGTTTTGGGATCGATACCGGCGGGAATCCAGCCGTCGCAGTACTCGACTACACGGTCGAACGTCGTATGGCCCGCCCCGCCCATGAGTATCGGGGGATGCGGCTTCTGGAACGGTTTCGGATAAGACCATATTTTATCGAAATCGACGAATTCCCCGTGATATTCTGCCTCGTCTTTCGTCCATATCTCCTTCATGGCGAGGACCCTCTCGCGCATCACGCGCCACCGCTTTTTGAAATCGGTGCCGTGGTTGGCCATCTCTTCTGCGTTCCAGCCCCCGCCTATGCCAAATATGAATCGGCCGCCCGAGAGGCTGTCGAGGCTCGCGACTTCCTTCGCCGTGATGATGGGATCGCGCTCGATGATGAGGCAGATGCCGCTCGCGATGCGGAGGCGCGTCGTAGCCGCGGCCGCAGCGGTAAGGGCGACGAAGAGGTCGTGCGTGTGCCAGTAATGTTCCGGCAGGTCTCCGCCTCCTGGTGCGGGGGTCCGTCGGCTCGCCGGGATGTGAGTGTGCTCGGGCATCCAGAGGGATTCGAAGCCCCGGCTTTCGACCTCGCGGGCCAGCTCCGCCGGGTGTATGGCGTAATCCGTAGGAAACATGGAGATTCCGAATTTCATATGCGTGCCTCCGAACACATTATATTATGCATTGAGTGCGGGGGAAGCGCCAGTGATTGGGGAGAGCGGGAGCGGCATCCAGCCGCGATTCATTATTTTGAAAGGACTGGATTCTCGATAGAAGCTTTCGGGAATGACAATTAAAAAGAAAAGACAAAGAAAGGTGAAAGGTTATTTTTTTATCCTTCTTTTCCTTGATGAAAAGAAGCAAAAATCATCCGACTACATAATTTGCTAAAAATCTCATGTACTCGCTAAATCTTCCAATTCCACCGCATCCCGTGGAAGATTTTTAACGCTCGTACAATCGATTTTCTTAACGCAAATTCTGTAATGTCGGGGAAGAAAAAATGAGTGCTTCGACCCTTCGACAGGCTCAGGACAGGCTCCTGCTCAGCACGAAGGGTTGGGTTACGACTGTTGGTCGAGCAGAGGAGGTTCGGGAGGATCGTAGAACGCACTATGTGCGTATGATAGCAAATTCCGGAAAATCCGGCATAATTAAAACTGGATTACAGGAGGGTGAAAAATGAAATATCTCAATTTGAAATTCGCCGTTTTTGCGGTGCTGGCCCTAGCGGCCGTAGCCGCGGGGTGCAATAAGAACGCAGCCCAGCAGGCGGCCGCACCCGCGCCCGCGACGGCTTACACCGCCGCGCAGGTCACGCGGGGGGCCGAGCTGGTGAATGAGTGGAAGTGCAACTTCTGCCACACCCCCGAGCTGAAGGGCCCCGACGGCAAACCGATGCCGAACCCGGAGAGGCTCCTCTCGGGACATCCGCAGGACGAGAAGGTACCCGACGTTGCCGACATGGTAATAACCTCTGACGCGTTCATGGAGTTCCTCGATAACCTCGACAATACCGTGTGGGCGTCGAACGACACGCTCGTGTTCTCGGCTAACCTCACGCCCGATGCCGAGACAGGCATAGGGACGTGGACCGACGTAGAGTTCGTCGGGACGATGAGGCAGGGGATGCACATGGGACTCGGGAGGAGGCTCCTCTACCCGATGCCGTGGCAGGAGCTGGCCGAGCTCCCGGACGCTGACCTTATATCCATCTACGCATACCTCCGGACGATCGACCCGGTGAGCAACAAGGTGCCCCCGCCTGTGATGCTTTACAGGTGACGGGGGGGATTGCTTCGCTTCGCTCAACGATACATATACACTATATACGGTATTGAGGTATATAATTAGCGGGCCAGGATGGGAAAACGGGGTATATGGTCGATTATCCGGGGAGTGTTGAATCGCACAGCATAATATAGTAAAATCGTGTGAGCAAGGGGAGTTAGAAAATCCATTCAAGGGAGGAATTAAATCATGGAGAGCAGCAAAATGTTGAGTGATTTGGTGGTCGGCATAATTTTCGGCGCGTTCTTATTGGCGGTCGGAGCGGGGAGCGTTTACGCGCAGCCCGTTTATCCGCAGCCCGCGCCGGTCGCACCGGCGCCGGCTTCGCCGTGCTCGTCGACGGAAGGCATATCGTGCTCGAAGAAGTGCCAGCCGATGGTCGTTAATGTGGAGACGGTGAAGGCGAGCGGCGTGACGGTATCGGAGGTGTCGGAGAGCCAGCAGGTGAGCATGCTCGCGGGAAAGGCGCTTGATTTCAGGGCGACCTGTCCGGCAGGGTCTTTCGCGATCGGCGGCGGCTATACGGTTATGCCCGAAGACTCGACCATAGACATGAAAGAGGTGAGGGTCACTTCGAGTATCGCCGACAACATGAACCCGAGTGGATGGAACGGATGGAAGGTGTCTGTTTTCAGGAAGGAAGGCGCGGGATCGCCCGACAATTGTCTCATGGTCGAAGTGCGCGCGTACTGCATACAGGGGTCCTGAGGGGTCAATATTTGAGTGCGGGCAGGCCTGCCCGCGGCTCGATGGTTTACATATAGCGAATGAAGCGCTCCCCGCTCCGCCGGAAACGGCGGGACGGGGAGTTTTTTTTGCGGGGCTTCGCTTAATTGTAAAGACATAGAAAGGATAAGAGCAGTTTTTTATCCTTCTTTTCCTTGATGAAAAGCACACA
>DATIET010000105.1:0-4783 GCA_035455615.1 Thermodesulfobacteriota bacterium | reverse complement strand
CTTGAGAACAAGCCGCCTGAACCCGTCGTAAGCGGCAGGGGGCTTTTATAAGGACTGGGCCTTTTGCGAGTCGGTCGCGAGTTTCCTTCTGATGCCCCTTTCGAACCTCTCTTCGTCGATTATAAACATATCGTTATAGCCCGCGGCGATCTTCTCCACTTCGTCATAGGCATCTATTTTAAAATAAACCTTGTTGCCCTCTATCCTTTCGATTTCAGCCCTCACGGTTATCGTAGACCCGATCGGGGTAGAGGCTAAATGGCTCATCTCCATCCTCACGCTCACGACCATCTCGGTCGGGTCCAGGAACGGGGCCATGAGGTCGGCGCACGTAGTCTGCATGAACGTTATGAGGGACGGGCTCGAGAGCACGCGTGGCGAATTTTCGTGGAAACGGGAAGCCGCCATTTCGGGCTTCGTCTCTATCTTCTTTTCCATGAACATCCCCGCCTGAAACGACCTTTGCATCGCGGCACCTGTTATAAACACCTATCCGACCTGAATTATTTGACCGGGACATAATTCGGCCCGTCACAAAATAAAATATACCTGTGTTTCATAGTACTGTATAACAAATTCATGAATTGCGGTAAACGTGGAAATTCCTGGTCATACCGACGGATTATTCGGTGTCTCCGGCGGCCGAATCCGGCGGGTGTATGGATAACGTCAGCTCCTGCATGGACTCCGCCCCTTCGGAATCGGCAACTATTACAGTCACCTTGTAATCGCCCGCGTCCTTTTCGCCGTACTCCCAGATGATGAGCCCCGCTGCGGGCTCGATCGTCATTCCCCTGGGGGCGTTTTTGAGTCTGAAATCGATCGGATCCCCGTCAGGGTCGTGGGCTTCTACGATGTAGCTGAACCTCCCTTCCCCAAAGGACGTATCCGGCTCCGAGGTTATGACAGGGGGTGAATTCGGTATTTTGAAACTCCCCCCGGCAGAAAACGCACCCTGGCCGAGGTCGCTGTACGGGGTGACGGCGACGGTTATAGCATCGCCTTTTTTGAAGCCTTCCCGCCATTCGAGCTTTTCTTCATTAGCCCCCGTCAGCTCGCTGCCGTTATGCTTCCATTCATAAATAAAAGACGTATTCCCTTCCGGACCGCCGTCGTACTCTATCTCCGCAATGAAGCCCTCTTTCGGGTTAGCCGACAGCATGCGAACTTTGACGGATTTGATTTCCGCAAGGGAAGGCAAAGACGGTTGGGAGTATTCAGCATCGACCGATTCTTCCTCCTGGATGTCCTCCGTCTCCGTAACAGGCTCCTCCGTAACTTCAGGAGCGGATTGATCCGTTAGGGATTCATCCCCGTTTTCTCCCTTGCAGCCGGAGAGAATCAGCAGGGTTATAACAAACAGGTATTTTAGAGCGCTCGTCATTCGCGGACCCGTGCCGTACATAATTCCAACGTTTACCTAATAATAATGCCGTATTTGAGAATTGCGATAATCGCGAACCCGGTATATTTCGCCGCCTGTCAGTCCGCTATGACCTCGAACCTGCCTATGCGCCCCTCGACGGGTTTATATGCGATCTCGACGCCGTGCTCCTTCTCTAGGTGTTTCAGGTTCTCGTGCTCGAACTCTTTTAACCTGTGTATGACCTTCGCGCTCGCTTGGACCTCTATTCTCTTAACGAAAGGCTTTACAATCCTGCTCTTTATCTCCCTGATGATTTCGTAACTGATAGTGTCCTTGGATTTGAGATAACCCGAGCCCTCGCAGTAGGGACAGGGCTCCGCAAGCTCTGTCAGCAAGCTCTCCCTCACGCGCTGGCGCGTCATCTGAATAACGCCGAAAGGGGACATCTCGAGGACTGCCGACCTCGCCCTGTCCTGCTTTAGGGCCTCGACGAACGCATCGTATATCTGGTCCCGCAGCTGCCGGTTTTTGATGTCTATGAAATCGACCACAACTATGCCGACAAGGTTCCTGAGCCTGATCTGCCTCACTATCTCGGCTGCAGCCTCGAGGTTAAGCGTGTATATGGTTTCTTCCTGGCTCTTGCCGCTCTGGTATCTGCCCGTATTCACGTCAACGACGGTGAGCCCCTCGGCCTCTTCGATTATTATATGACCGCCTGATTTAAGCCAGACCTTTTTATTGAATATCTTTCTTATCTCGCTCTCGACGCCGTACCTTGAGAAGAGAGGCTCCGGGTCCTGATAGAGGTCCACGCTCACAGAGGCATCGGGGAAATTACGCCTCAGGTATGCCGTAATCTCCTGATATACGGGCTCTGAGTCGACCACGATCCTGTTGTATTCGCTCGAGACGAAATCCCTTACCGCCTTTATATAGAGCCTGGGTTCTTCGTACAGGAGACTGGGTGCTTTCTCTACCTCGCTCTTCTTCTTTATGTCCTCCCAGAGGCGAAGCAGGTCCTTTACGTCCTGCTCCAGATCCTCCGCGCTGACCCCCACGCTCGCCGTTCTCGCTATAATCCCCTTGCCCTCTGGTTTTATGCTTCTTATAATCTCCGCGAGCCTCTCTCTCTCAACGGGGTCTTCTATCTTTCTCGATATACCGACTATATCGGTCGTACCGAGGAGGACGGAGTATTTGCCGGGTATCCCGATATTAGACGACAGCTTCGCTCCCTTTCCCCCGACGGACTCCTTCAGCACCTGGACGAGAACGTGCTGCCCTTCCCGGAGGATGTCCTGTATCAGCCCCCTGTCGTGTTTTTTCGATTGCTGTGATTCTGAGCCTCCGTCGAGAAAGTATTCGTAGAGGGAGTCCTCATGCACGTCCTCGACGGAAATGAATCCCGACTTACCGAGGCCTATATCGATAAAGGCAGCCTGCATTCCGGGCACTACCTTCCCCACGATGCCCTTGAATATATCCCCGACTATGCGCGGCGCAGACATTCTTTCTATATAAAGCTCCGCGACGACGCCGTTTTCCATTACGGCTACCCTTGTTTCATTGAACGTAATATTTAAAAGTATCCTCTTATCCATAGAACGAGACATGAACCGAATTGAGCCAAACTTTACAAGCGTTCTTAAGTATAGTCTATAAGCTCTCTATATGAAAGCCTAAAAGAATATAATAATACTTTCAATTTATCTCAAATGGGTGTAAAATTGTAATAACGCATTAGGGGCCGGACCGGGAAAGCCGGATTCCGACTCTTAACGGAGGATAGACGGGATGTATGTAAGAACACTCTTAGCTGTTTTTCTATTGACCGGCATCGCCCTGGCACAGGGCAGCCTTCCGCCCCCCAAGGACGGGACGACAATATATGTAGTGGAGCCGGGAGACTCCCTCTGGAAAATCTCGGGAAGGTTCTTCGGCAACCCGCTCTTCTGGCCGAGGCTATGGGAAATCAACCCGTATATAGACAACCCCAACCGTATTTATCCGGGGGACGTAATAGCGCTTAGACCAGAGCAGCCCGACATCCCGGTAGTAAAGGTAGAGCCCAAGGCGCAGAAGGTGTCGTTTGAGGACATCGAACCGCCGCCGCCCGTCTATTATTACTCGCGCGGGGGGACGGAGGGATTTATAACACCCGGCGAATGGGAGCACATGGGCACCATACTCACGTCGGAGCCTCCGAAGATACTCCTCGGTACGGGGGATATCGTATTTACGAACGTTGGCTCTAAAAACGGCGCCGGCACGGGCGACAAGTTTACGATATTCCGCACGTCCAAACCCGTGCTCCATCCAGTGACCGGACAGAGGATCGGGTATAAGGTGCAGATCGAGGGCGAGCTAGAAATTTTAGAAATACTTGGAAAACGGAAGTCGACCGCCGTTATCACTTCTTCTTACCTCGAGATAACGCGCGGGGCGAAGGTAAGGCCCCAGGAGCCGTTCGTAAAAGAGGTGATACTCAGGAAGGGGACGCAGAGGGTGGACGGCTTTATAGTCACGACGAAGAACAATACGGAGCTCAGCGGCAGGGGCGACATAGTTTATATCGACGCCGGGGAAGTGAACAACGTGGTGCCGGGCAACGTGTTTTCAATTTACACGCGGCCCAGAAAGGCACACGACCCGGACGCACATAAAGACGTAATAATCCCGGGATCGCTCATCGGGAAGATTGTGGTGCTCGAAGTCAAGGAGAAGAGCGCGACCGGGATCATCACGGAAAGCTCGAGACAGATCGAGCTCGGGGATTACGTCAGCTTGGATATATAAGCTATTCCTTCACCGCGCCTCGACCGGCCGGTGTAACCGTTACGATTCGGACACTCCGGTCATTGGGACGAAGCGGACCGCGGTTATCCTCTTTTTTGTAATTCCGGCATCGGTCTTTTCTATCAGCAGAAGCTCCTGGCTCTCGTCGCCCACAGGGATGACCATTTTCCCGTTCAAAATGAGCTGCTCGAGGAGCCTCGCGGGCACGTGGCCCGGGGCCGCCGTCACTATGATCCCGTCGAATGGGGCGTGCTCATCCCACCCCTGGTATCCGTCCCCTATCTTGTACGTAATGTTGGAATAGCCGAGATTCTCGAGAATGTGGCGCGCCCTCTCGGCGAGGTTCTCCACGATCTCTATCGTGTAGAGATCGCACCCCGTCTCGGCGAGAACCGCAGACTGATATCCGGAGCCCGTGCCCACCTCGAGTATCTTCGCCTCGCGCCCGGGGTTAAGGAGCTCCGTCATTAGCGCGACTATGTAGGGCTGCGAAATAGTCTGCCCCAATCCCACCGGAATGGGGTTGTCGCCGTAGGCCTCGTCCCTCGATTCCTCCGGTACGAATTCGTGGCGCGGGACATTGAGCATCGCCTGAATGACTGCGGTGTTCCTTATACC
>DATIET010000104.1:0-3017 GCA_035455615.1 Thermodesulfobacteriota bacterium | reverse complement strand
AAGTACACCCTCCCCCACATGATCAAGGAAGGCTATGGTTGCATCGTGAACAACTCCTCGGTGCTCGGGCTAAAGGCTGTCCCCGGCGTGGCCGCGTACAACGCCACCAAAGGCGCTGTCACACAGCTCACCCGCAGTATGGCGCTCGAGTATGCGGACAAGGGGATCCGGGTAAACGCGATATGCCCCGGGACAATAGATACGCCCATGGTGGACGGACTTCTCGATCAGATGCCCGATAGAAACGAGGCGGAGAAGCTCTTCAAATCATTTCACCCTGTAGGGCGATTCGGAACGGCCGAGGAAATAGCCCATTCGGTACTGTTCCTTTGCGACGACAAGGTGGGATTCATGACCGGGACGATGCTGTCCGTCGACGGCGGATGGATAGCGAGGTAACGGAATTACTTAAACCAAAGGATTATATTTTAGTAATAACATTATATGACCACTGGACAATAGGCATGTTTTGGTGGTATAAATTAAGTGTGTTAAACCAATAATCATACTATAGGAGGTAAGGATGAAATTCATTACATCCATTACGCTTTCGGCAGCTTTGTTTTTCTCCGTGCTCACGATGAGCAGCCATGCTCTGAGCCAGTATTTTCCTTTAACGGCATCTCAGGATCACTTTACACACATCATCGCGCAGCTCAAAACGTTCAGAACCGTCGAATGGGAGTCTCCGGTATCCCTGTGGGTACAGGTATCTTCGAGCCAGAAATCGAGGGCCGCGGAGCTGGCGAATACGATAGAGGACAGGGCCAGGGGGGCGTTGATGCAGCCTTTCTGCGTTCATATATACGTAACCGCGGGACAGTCGCTCGCACGCTCCTGCGTATTTTAAACACAGGTTCCTTGCTTTTGTTGTAAGTCAGAATATTGCCGGTACTGCGGGGACGCTTGTCTTCACTGCAGTGACAGCAAAAAGGATTTATGCGCCAATGACCCCGCCCGTCCCGCTTCTGTGATAATCCGGCGGAGGGTATAGCGGCTTCGGCAGTCCGTTCAATTGTGACCGCGGTCCACGAAGGGGATCGATATGTAGAGCTCGTCCCGTTGGTTTCCTTCTTTTACGTTAATCTCGATATCGGACAGGTTAAATTGCGGATACTTCTGGAACAGGTTAATCAAATCGCTCTGAATCTTGTCGGTAAAATTCGGAGGCAGATCCTTCCTTTCGTAAGAAAGCACCATCCTGAGCCTTTCTTTAGCGACGTTCGCTGATTTCTTCCGTCTGAAAAATCCGAATAATGACATTTATCATCCCCCTATCAATCTGCTGAAAAATCCTTTTTTTTCCGTGAGCTCATTAAACGGTACATCCTCTCCCATGAGCCGCCTGGCTATATTTATCAGCGCCGTGCCTGCGCTCGAGTTATTGGACAAGACGATCGGCTCCCCTTTGTTCGTGTAATCGACCATCTTTTCCTCATCCGGGATGACACCGATCTTCTTTATCCTGAGCACGTCTTCGATGTCTTCGACGGAAAGCATCTCACCCTTCTTCACCTGATGAGACCTGATCCTGTTCACGATGAGGCTGAGCTTGTCCTTGCCCATGGACTCGAGGAGCCCGATAACCCGGTCGGCGTCCCTGACGGAGGAAACCTCCGGATTTACAACGACTAAAGCCTCTTCAGCCGGGGCGGCGGCCGTCCTGAAACCGCCCTCGATGCCGGCCGGCGAGTCTATGAATATATAGTCGAAATTAAATTTTACCCTCTCGACGATTGCCGTAAGCTGCTCGCCGCTTACCGATTCTTTATTCTTGGTCTGGGCCGCGGGCAGAAGGTAGAGGGACTCGCTTCTCTTATCCTTTACGAAAGCCTTTTCGGGGGGTATCACGCCCTCGACGACGTCCACGATATCATAAACGATCCTGTTTTCGAGGCCGAGGATCATGTCGAGGTTCCTGAGACCGATATCCGCGTCAATCGTGAGCACCTTTGTGCCCAAAGAAGCGAGCGCGGCCGCGAGGTTGGCCGTCACGGTCGTTTTACCGACCCCTCCCTTACCGGACGTTACAACAATAACTTTGGCCATATTCATACCCCTTAGCTTCGAATTTTTTCAATGAATATCTGATTGTTCTTGACATAGGCGATCTCCGGGTATTCCGGATCGTCCGATTCGTCCGGTGACCTGACTATCCTTCTGGCGATCCTCAGCTGCTGGGGTCGGAGCTTTAACGCTATGACTATCGCGCTTTCATCCCCTCCAGCCCCCGCATGTACGATACCTCTCAATGTCCCCATTACAATGATATTTCCGGATGCGGTGATGTAGGAACCGGGGTTAACGTCCCCTATAACGAGTACATCCCCCTCATGCTCGACGTTCTGTCCGCTCCTCATATTCTTGTTTATCAGCTTGAGTGTCTTTATGTCCTGATTCGGTTCGGGAGCCGGCGTCTTGGACTGTTTTTCCAGCTTGAGAGAAGGCTTATAGCCGACGAATTTGGTGTTCGTGTTCCTGACGGCATCCTCGATCTTCTTCAAGCTCTCCTGGGTTATCTTCGTGCCTTCGTAATCGATCACCGCGAGGGAGCCCTTGAAAAAATCGCTTGAGAGCTTGTCTTTTATCTGAGAAATATTCTCTTCCACGGACATATTTTCATCCAGTTTGACCAGTAAGGCCGGTACTGTCATGCCCTTGACTGTTATTCCCATAAAGTCTCTCTAGGTTGCTTAATTAAAGGGTCCCTCTCCCCTGAAACAAATTATCATATGTTGGGTGACAACACAAGATTGATAGGGCCGAACGGGGATATTCCGGATATTAATTAAAAGCGGTGTCAAATTGTTTTGAAGTTTATTGACGAAAAATGGTCCATTCGAGATAAAGCGGATAAGTCGAGCAGGATACTCAGGGACGGTCCGCCTTTACCCGCGGGATTCGGAATCCACGATAAGGACTGTAGGAATTCGCCTCGATTGAGATTTCACAAATCGGGTATATTTTTATCCGAGACAGGGCTAAGTCGTAATCGTTCGTAAATCCGGTGACAAAGG
>DATIET010000103.1:0-3986 GCA_035455615.1 Thermodesulfobacteriota bacterium | reverse complement strand
GGTATCGATCGCGGACGTCTCTCACTACGTGGGAGTGGGGAGCGAGATAGATAACGAGGCGCTGGGAAGGGGGACGAGCGTCTATATGCCTCACATGGTCGTACCCATGCTGCCGGAAAGGCTTTCTAACGACCTCTGCAGCCTCGTGCCTTATAAGGACAGGCTCACGAAAACGGTCGAGATGGACTTCAACCGAAAGGGCCAGATGGTGGATTTCAAGGTTTATAACAGCGTCATAAGGAGCGCGGCGCGGCTTACGTACTCGAAGGTCGCCGCGAGACTCGGCGATTTGGAGAGGGTGCCGCTCGAGGAGAAGCTTATAACCGAGAAGCTCTTCATTATGAACGAGCTTTACCAGCATATAAGAGAGAGGAGGATCGAAAAGGGCGAGCTCAATTTCGATATCCCGGAGCCTGACCTCATACGGGACGAGCTTGGGAGGACCGTGGACGTCGTCAGGACGCAGAGGAACCTGGCGCACGGGCTGATCGAAGAGTTCATGATCGCGGCGAATTCGGCGGTAGCCGAATATACGCGTAAGGCCGAGGTCCCGTCCATATACAGAATTCACGAAAATCCTGATGAAGAATCCATACTCGAGCTTTCAGAGGGGTTAAAAAAACTGGGCTACTCCCTGTCGGCCTCGGGGAAATTAGACACCCTGGATTTCCAGCGGGTGATTAACATGAGCAGGGGAAGGCCCGAAGAAATGGCCGTCAACATGCTCATACTGCGCTCTTTAAAACGAGCCATATATTCGACCGAGGAAAAAGGCCATTTCGGGCTTGCTATAAAGCACTACTCACATTTCACCTCACCTATCAGGCGTTATCCTGATTTGATAGTCCACAGGATTACTAACTCACTGCTAAAACACGGTTCGACACCATATGACAAGGAGTCCCTCGACTGGATGGCTGAGCAGCTATCCAGGAAAGAGAGGACGGCCGACGAGATCGAGAGGGAGGCCATTAACCTCGAAAGGGCTTATCTGATGAAGTCCTACATAGGACAGGAGTATGAGGCGGTCGTTCTCAGCGTTCTGCCTTTCGGAATGTTCGTCGAGGTCAAGGAGGTCTTCGTGGAAGGTCTCGTCCCCAGAGACAGTGTTGCGAACTGGAGGAAGCGCTGGTTTGACATAGGCCAGACGGTACGCGTGAAGGTAACCGCCGCCGACGTCGAGAAGAGGCGGATCACTCTTAACCTCACGTCTTGAGGAGACGGCGCGCGGGAAACGCCACCCCCGGTTTCTTTGTGACTCGAATACGGGTATCGAAATCCCCCGCTGCCTTCATATCTCGACCCTGAACATTCCTTTCAGGGCGAATCCAAATACAATCGATAACACGAATACGATAACCAGCCAGTGGACATGCCATTTATATATTTCTATCGACATGGCGGGATAATCGATCCTGATCTGCTCTACCGGTGAGTCTCCGGGCAGAGGCCCGAGAGCGGGATTGAGCAGGGCATCCGTGAAACCCGACGTCGAGGCGGACGCCAGCGGGGAGACCTGCACGAGCCCCTTTTCGGATACAATGACTTTCTGCCGTATCTCCCCGCCCGGCACGTTAAATGTGAGATATTGATCCCCGGTATCCCGTGCGCGTATCCTCCAGTCAATTTCGTTCTGATCGGGAATCCTTAAAGGAGGCGTCTCGACCGTAATCCCGCCGCCCGCAGTGAGTTTTATATCCGAAAGCGAATGGCCGCCTTCATGGAGCTTCAGAGAAACTATTGCCGATTCGTCCGGCTTGAGCGGCCTGTGGCCGTACCAGCTCTCGAGCTGGATCAGGATCAGCACGAGCGGAATCATCATGAAGAGCATGGGCTTGAGCGCGTATTTGATATATTTGAGGTTGTAAATAAAAATATTTTTCTGGGCGGAGAGCACGATGCCGATCTCGTCCTTGAAGAGACTGAGCTCGAAAATATACGCCCTGATCTTGCTCTTGGTCTCCCTTATCTTCTGCTGGTCTGACGTGTAGCGGAAGATTATGAGCATTATTATTCCGATCAGGAGCGAAAATAGCGCGAGCGACCATATCGGGTCCATGGCCTTGAAGGGCGTGATGACGAGGTTAAAGAAGCCGCTTATCGCTCTATTGAAATCCTGCATTTCATACCTGCTCGGCACTCAGTGAATTCTGCACATATTCCGGAGGAGGCGGTTTCACCGAATGTCCCTGACATAGATTGCGCCGTTATTCGATATAGCCGAGGCCCTTAAGCCTCTTGGCTACCTTTTCTTCGTCTTCGGGCGATTGCTTCTGCCCCTTTTTTATTTCCCTTTCGAGCGTGTACGCGATAAATTCTTCAACCGAGGTATAACCGGTTTCCTCCGCGTATTGCTTGCATCTCTCGAGCAGGTCCTTATCCAGTTTTATCTTCGAGCCGCCGAACATAAATGTTCCTCCTTGATATTAACGCTAATTATTCCCGGGTTTCTCTTCCTTAAAAATGCTCTCTCCGATCATCCCTTCCTGCTTCGGGATTCCGAATTCCTCAAGCACAGTCGGCGCCAGGTCCGTAAGCGCCGGGTTCTCCGACTTGATCTCCTTATTCGAGAGCAGGATTCCCGGTACGAGAGCGGCTTCCATAAGGTGGTCCCCGCTCCACTTCTGCCCGTTGTCTCTCAAAATACCCCCGGGAAAACTGCCGAGCACGGTCTCCCAGGAAGCACGGTAACCCTTATTGTAACCCACAATCAGATCGGGTGCATCCTTCAGGTAAGGGCCGCTGTATATCTCCTCTGCCTTATATACCCTGGATATCACCTGCTCGCCGTTTTTGGGGTCCCGTATGGAGAGGAGCTTTTCGGATATCTCGTCTAGCAGCTTATCCCTGTCCCCGGGCCCTACAATCCCTTTGAATTCCCTTCCCTTCAGATTCAGATATAGGCCGTTGAATCCGACCCCGTAAGCGCGTGTCTTGTCCCAGTCGACGTTCTGGAAGAACTCGCCTTCCGAGCCGTCGGTCAGCTGCGCGTATCCGTTGTCCTTAAGCCACGTGTTCAGATTAAAAGCCCTGTAAAACGGGGCGAAGCCGTGATCGGAAAGGACTATGACGGTTGTTTCGCCGTCGATCGAGTCGAGTACGCGTCCGAGCACCATGTCCATTTCGATATATGCGTTCTCGATCACGAGCCTGAGCTTGCTCCCCGCATCGTAGGCAGGGTGTTTCGGGTCCATCGTGCGCCAGAACATATGGGAGAGCTGGTCGACCCTGCCTATATAAAAGAAGAGCAGGCCCGACCTGAACTTCGCGAGCTCATAGCCGAGCATATCCTGTTCTTCGCCGAATACTATATTCGTCTGGTCGAGGAATTCCCCGTCCTCGAGCACGAGCTCCGACAAGGCTTTCGAGTCTTCTGGTATCCCCTGCGTGTAATAGAGACCGACGTTCTCCGCTATTTCGGCCGAATAATCCGCGGGTGTGGAGATCGGAAGAGCCGGATTAGATGGGTCTATATTTACGGGCGTAACGTACAGCTTGAAATTCGGCCTCACCTCTTTAAGGTAAAAACGCACGATACCGCCCGCCTTCTGCATGTAGGGGAGAAGCTCGTAATTTATCCTGATCCAGTCGCTCCACTCCCCTTCCCTGAGTATGAGTTCTTTGTCCTGTACGGATACCTTCGCCACGGGGTTTTCAGGGTCTATAAAAACGGTGAAATCGACCCTGCTCTCGGGTGTGTCCTTCCTGAACGTGTTTACCGGGCCGGGGAGTCTGGCTCGTACCTTGCTCCTGTAAACATCGACTGGATAAACCTTGCCGCCCGACAATTTCTCGAACTTGTCCGTGTCCTCGTCCGTATAGTAGGAGTACGTCCCGTATGTCCCCTGCATATCGGGCGTTCCCATCCCCGAAATTTGATTGGCCTTGTCGTCGGTGGTGGGGAAGTTCGCGGGCACCCTGAATATGGTGGTCTCGATCCCGTTCTCCGACAGGTATTCCCAGAACGCTTTACCCTGGCGGAGTAA
>DATIET010000102.1:0-2464 GCA_035455615.1 Thermodesulfobacteriota bacterium | reverse complement strand
TCGGACTGGCAGACCGTTGCCGAGCCTGTCTCCGTTATATTCAACAACTCGAGCCCGACCACATACGCCTTCCCTTACGACGACGCTATAAAGCTTTTTGCCTGCCAGAATACCGGAAACCAAGCCGTCAACTACACGGTCAACTTCTGCCCGAACGATTCGGACGGCGACGGTGTGCAGAATTCCGGCGACGCGGACGAAGACAACGACGGCGTTATGAACAGCGCGGAGTCAGGCGGCGCGGCGGTTACGACAAACGCCGAGGGCGACCTCGTCGGAACGCCCGGCGACGCCGACGCGGACGGCATAAATAACAGGCGCGACGTCGATTCCGATAACGACGGGCTCACGGACCACTACGAGTGCGGGGGTACGGGCGACGCGGACGACGACGGCGAGGTCGATTCGGATGTTGACGCGAACCTGAACGGCCTTGCAGATGAATACGACCCTAGCCAGGGCGGCAACATGCTCAAGTGCGCCGACACGGACGGGGACGGCATAGTCGACGCGCACGACATAAACTCCGACGATCAGGGAGGCACCGATTACGAGGAGCAGGGCGGCACCGACGCCGACGGCGACGGGCTGCCGGACACGACGGAAGACTCGAACGGGGACGGGCTACTCGACATATTCGACCCCGAACGCGGCGGAGCGCCGCTTGTGATAAGGGACTCGGACGACGACGGGATACCGGACCAGCTCGACCCCGAGAGCAGCGGGAAGAACGGAGGCACCTGCGCGCTTGCGCCCTCGAATAACGCAACCCCGGCGGCGCTCATTTCGCTGCTATTTTTACCCGCATTAATCTTTTTAAGGAGGTCCTTACGTATATATAGTAAGGACTGACAACAGTCCGCCAACACAGATGTCAGGGGTTATCTCTCTCCGAAAAAACCCCTGACACTCCCTTTATTTTTCAGTCGGTCCCACTCCAAATTGTCATTGCGAGCAAAGCGAAGCAATCTCATCTTTTCTGCTCTCAATTTCCTCCTTTCGTAGAGGGTGAAAGATGTTACTTTCCTTTCTATTCCTTCCCCCGAGGCGGGGGAACTGTTGCGAATAAATGAGCAACAGGTCACCTTACCAACAAAGACATCGAAGCAAATTAAATTCCGGCTCGATGCTGCTTAAACCAAATTAGGTCAGGATGGGGGTCATTAATAATAAATCTGTGTGTAAATATTCTCAGGTTGATTGAAAGGATGTGTTTGTTTATCACCCCCACCTAATTCCTCCCCCCTAAAGGGGGAGGAGAAAATGATACACACAATCCTGTACCACAAAGTCACTCTTACACATAAGTACCTCAGCAACTCCACTCTCCCCCTCCCCCCGATTGCAATACAATCCCGAAAGTAATATAATCCCTCGAAAAAAGTCCCTGAAGACATGGCCGCACCCTCATCCCAGCTCCTGCCGCACAAAAAGACCGTCATAGCGAGCTCCCTCGCCATAATCCTCGAATGGTACGACTTCTCGATCTTCGGCTTCTACGCCGTCGTGCTTTCCGAGCTCTTCTTCCCCTTCACGGACGAAACGACGGCGCTCCTCTCGACGTTCATGGTCTTCGCGCTCTCGTTCCTCTTCCGCCCTCTGGGCTCGGTCGTCGTATCGAGCCTGGGCGACAGGTTCGGCAGAAAGAACGCGTTCATATTCACGGTAATACTGATGACATTCCCGACGGTGCTCATCGGGCTTCTCCCGACTTACGGCGGGATAGGCATAGCCGCGACCGTGCTCCTGATTGTGCTAAAAATAGGCCAGGCGCTCTCCGTCGGCGGCGAGAGGTCGGCTACCCTCTCGCTGCTGGCCGAGATCGCGCCCCCTCGCCTCCGGGGTCTCTACGGAAGCATGTCCCTCTTCAGCACGACGGCGGGGATTCTGCTCGCCTCTCTCGTTTGCGGCCTCGTCTCGAGCGCCCTCACGCGCGAGGAGCTCCTCTCGTGGGGCTGGAGGATACCGTTCCTCCTGGGCATAGTCTCGGGCGGAGCCGCGTACTCCCTCAGGAAAACAGTCCGCGAGTCGGGAATGTTCCTCAATCTGAAATGCTCAGGCACCACGTCCGACTCCCCGCTGAAAGAATCCCTCACCGGGCATTGGAGGCCGGTGCTCATAATCCTGGCGGCGACGATAATGTTCGCCGTGAGCTTCTACCTCATCTTCGTATACCTCCCGACGTTCGCGGCAAAATACGGCGGCATGACGCTCGCTCACATGCTCAACATAAACACGATGAACCTCGCGCTCTGCACGATGCTCGTCCCCCTGAGCGGCTACTTCTCGGACAGGGTCGGGAGGAAGCCCGCCCTCATCGCCGGCTGCGCGGGTGAGATAATCATGGGCCTCCTGCTGTTCAGGGTGTTTGCAGGGGACAACCTCACGCTCAAGATAATCGTCCAGTTCGGGGCGGGGCTCATGAATGTCTTATTCGCCGGGGCTTTCGCCGGATACATGGTCG
>DATIET010000101.1:0-10907 GCA_035455615.1 Thermodesulfobacteriota bacterium | reverse complement strand
GAAGCCCCCTCGACCACTATCGTCACCTCGCCCTTTATCTTATCCCGCCTCCCGAGCGTTTCGAGCACATCCGAGACCTTGCCCCTCAAAGTCTCCTCATACAGCTTCGTCATCTCGCGGCTGACGGAAATATTACGGTCTCCGAAGACTTCGGAAATTGCATTAAGCGTCTTTGTGACCCTATTGGGGGATTCATAAAACACGAGCGTTTCCGGATAATTCTTTATACGCGAGAGATAGTCGGTCAAGTGCTTCCTCGTCCTCGGCAGGAAGCCGAAGAATGCAAAGCTTGAAGTGGGCAGCCCCGATACGCTCAATGCCGATACGGAGGCCGATGGCCCGGGTATCGGCAGCACCTCGATACCGTGCCCGGACGCGAGTTTGACGAGCCTGTATCCCGGGTCCGAAATGCACGGGGTTCCGGCGTCCGAGACGAGCGCTACGCTCTTTCCTTCCCGGAGGAGCGAGAGGAGCTCTTCTGACTTTTCGATCTCGTTATGCTCGTGGTAGCTGACGAAGGGTGTTTCGATCGCGTAGCGGGCAAGCAGCTTTCTCGTGGTCCTCGTATCCTCGCAGGCGACGACGTCCGCTTCTTTCAATATTTCAAGCGCCCGGAGAGTTATGTCTTCGAGGTTTCCTATGGGGGTTGAAACGATATAAAGCCTTCCGCTCATCTTATCCGAGAACAAGCCGTTAACGGGAAATAAATAATTTCAATTACGCTATATAGTGCGTCAACCCTTTATACGCGCCGGGAAATTTATCAGGCTGATTACGGCAGCGTTAATCCACGTTACATCTCTGATGCGATTCATAGTTGATACATTTATCTGTGTCCTTCCCGCCGTCGATGCTGTCCGTGCCCATCCCTCCGTCGAGGAAGTCCTCCCCGTCGTTCCCTTCGAGATAATCATCTCCGTCGCCGCCGTAAACGACATCGTTGCCCTTTCCGCCCCTGAGGTCGTCGTTTCCGGCGTCTCCGTATAGTATATCCTCCCCGGCCCCGCCGGTAACCGTATCTGCGCCGTCGCCTCCGCAAATTACGTCGTCCCCGTCAAGCCCCTTTATCTGGTCGTTCCCGCCGAGCCCTACTATTACATCGGGTCCGAGCGACCCGTTCAGGGTATCGTTCCCGTTCGTTCCCACGATTGTCGGCGTTTTACCCTGGCATGTTGGCGGAGGCTGCGACGCCGGGCTCGGCGCGGCGTATGAATTTAAAGCAATAAGCGATATTGCGACTAAAGCGGAAATACTCAAAAATATCCTATCCATATCATCCCTCCCTAACTCTTTGATATAATTTCAATTAAACTACCGGAGACGAGAAAAGTCAAGCTATAACATATAGTTATGCTTAAGATTAAACACTTGTCCAGGCGATGGCTCTTAGAAAATGCTTAGAAAGGGGGTCGACAACCGTTTTGCTAATTCCATATTCTGATATAGTTGAGACAACAAATTGTCTCTCTTTCATCCTTAGCCTCACTCAAGCCTCCAAATTGCCTGTTTCAGGAGACCATTTTGACCTATTTCGGATAGATTTTTGATTAGGCAATTTACTCCATTGACAATGGTCTGCCTCCTCTGCCATAATCTCGATGGGGGGGGTTCAAAGATTGACAAATAACCGGCCATTTTTGGAACTTTAAATCACAATATCACCTTAATCGTATATTGAAGTGGTGGGATACTATGAAAAGTAAAGCAAGCGGTCGAGTGTTGTGGTTTCTTATGGCAGTCTCCTTGACTGCCGTTGTAATGTTCCTGGTGTTACCGGAAACAGAAGTGTCGGGACAAGGCGGAGGTTGGAAGGTGTGGGTTAAAACCAGCCCTTGCTCGGGGCTCCACGACTGGGTCAGCGTGGCGCAGAGAAATCCGACCGAAGGCGGCGGCGGGAGCTTTTGGTATAGTGCCGACTACGTGCTTGGCGACCCCGCCCTGAGTTGTACACATACTTGGTCTGATTGTACTTTTGCGGCGGCCAATGCCGAAAAGGAGGTAGTTAAGGCGTCCGGTGTGGCGTCCGGAGTGTTTGCCAATTACTGCTGCCGAGAGTATTCGGTTTGGGAGCACGGTGAAACGGGCCAGCTCTCGATCGTCGTAGGCAAGCAGCTTTATACGTCGAATTACCCCTGGCGTCTCGTTAAACCAGACCTTTGCTGTTTTGAGGCTGAAGCTATGGCTGGACTAACGGGTGCGTGCAGTGGTACTGGTACTGGTACTGGTACACTCGGAGGCGGGCAGGCCAGTTTTATAGGTTGCTTTAACGATCCGAACAACCCGTTCGATTTAGACGGCCATTTAGAGCGTAGCCAAAGCAACACTCCCCAGCGCTGCGTTGAAATCTGTAAACAGAAAGGTTTCGCTTACGCGGGCGTACAATACAGCGAGAGTTGTTTGTGCGGAAACAGCTATGGCAAATTCGGCACGTCTAACAATTGCAATATGAAATGCACCGGTGATCCGAGCCAGATCTGCGGCGGTATCAACTCCAACAGTGTGTACTCTACAGGCGGGGGTGGTAGTAGTAAGTGTCCGCCGGGCCAAATTGAACTTCTCGGCGTCTGTAGTGACCCAGGGCCTGGCCATAGATAGTCGACTGTCCGTTCGGGGAGATATATGGGGGGCATTCACGACATATCTTGGTTCAACTATGAACAGGATTGCTACCCTCAGTGTATTTCTCGGAGTGTGTGTTGCCACGCTGACCCTGATTATCTCTGCCTATACGAATATAGCCGCAGCTGATCAGAGTCCAGGGGAGAAGATTTGCGGCGGTGTCGCCGGCATCGAATGTCCGCAGGGATATCGGTGTGAGTATTCTGAGCCGAATTTTCCAGATGCTCAGGGTGTGTGCAAGGAGAGCAACGAACCGTCCCCGCCTGGGGCAGCAGAAGTTCCAGAGACGATTACCTCAGTCTTCACGAATGAGGGTTTGACGCTGAAGATTACAACACGATACGAGCCGAATGTTCTCCTTTGTCCGTTTGAGGCCGAAATAGAAGCGCCCGCAGCACTATTCAAATCGATCGAGGGCGTCGAGTATACGTATGTCCCTGATCGCCGTACATCTCCAGCGCCCGTGACGAATGCGTCCACGCATTTCCATTTCGAGGGGAAGCAATATCTCGGCGAGGCTGTCTATGCGATGGTCATGCTGCGTCCCCAAGGCAGCGCCCCAGCCAAGAACGTGCTAGTCACCGGGCATATTCCCTTTGTTGCGGAAGTTTCACCAGACTTACCACCAGGTCTGCGGTTCGAGGTCAAATACAAGCAAGAGTATTTAGAGGGAGGGATACCAACCGACTATTACACGTTCAAGGTCTGGCTGCGCGGAGACCCATACGTTATTCAACGAATCAGGTCGGTCGAGTATCAATTTCCGGAAGCCTACTTTTCAACTACCCGCATCCGGGCACTCTTCGATACCGAGTACTTCATAGACGGTGTCGGCCCTGCAGATCGCAAATGGAACATAGTGGCTGTCATTGCCTGGAGAGACGGTACATCGTCTAGATATGCGATTCCCTTCCGCCCTAGATAATCAAGACAAGTCAATTCGGAAAAATCGGTATTTAATAACAATTCGATGGCGGAGGGCGGGGGGTTCGAACCCCCAAGTCCTTGCGGATGCAGGTTTTCAAGACCTTAGAGTGGAATTTTTACAACTTGTTAATATCGTCGAGACTTCGACATCTCGTTGCAAATAAACGAATTCCATTGATTCCGTATGGTGGCAAGAATTATGGATGGTTCCGAGAAAACGCTTGTAAAGTAAAGGTATTATGGTCTCGATTTATTCCACGTTGAATCCGGACTGAAAACTATACGTGCGGAGGTAAGGAGCCAGCCGTTATTCTTGAAGAACGAGCAACAGATGTAGTGGAAATAAAGGAGCGCCGGAGCCGTTGCTCCAGTAAGGGGTTCCCGAGAACTGATGAGGATCCCAGAACGGAAGCCTCCCTTGCCTCATCTCGTGACGGAGGAACAAGAGCCAGGGCTGAACCTGATGAGTCACGTTCCGCAGGTGTGGGTTACCCTTCCCGGCATCCGCAGCGCCTTCCCAGGGTGCAAATTGCGCCATTGTCGCAGCGGGGCTCGGAATTCCGTCGGGGATGGTGAGCGCAGGCATCAATAGCGCTGTTCCCGAGATTCCCAAAGCGAAAAATGCGATCCCAAAACCCCTTCTTTTATATATCAATCCGATGCAGCTGAGGGCAAGGAGAAGGGGTAAGATCGGATTAATGTTCAATTCGACATGACCGTGAGAACCGACATTCCATACGATTGATACGCGCCGTATCTCACATGCAGGTAATTGCAATAATTTCTAATTTACACCATCGATCGGAGAAAAACCAGCCTGCCCGCTTTACTGTTTTCGAGGAGCTTGTAAAGTTATACATTACACATGAAAAATGAGCTGGTCAGACTCCAGGAAACGCTCTATAACTCCAGGAACCCCACAAGACGCTGGCTCCACAGAACACGCAAGGACTGGATAGTTCAAAAACTCAGACGATTTGCCGGCGAGGAGGGAAAAAGAAAAGTCATTGAAGTCGGGATAGGCTCCGGAATTTACCTTCCCGTGCTGGCCGAGTTATTTGAGAATGTAGTTGCGATCGACATAGAGGATTCCTATA
The DNA here is from genome assembly GCA_035455615.1 of Thermodesulfobacteriota bacterium. GTDB lineage: Bacteria > Desulfobacterota_D > UBA1144 > Nemesobacterales > UBA2774 > 2-12-FULL-53-21. The sequence continues at coordinate 6,264 of DATIET010000101.1, read as the reverse complement.
TCGATAACGCAATAACCATGACAAAGGATTTGACCAACGTATCCATAATCAAGGACGATATTACCGAAACCGGACTGGATGAGAAGAGCTTCGATCTTGTCCTGTGCTCGGAAGTAATCGAGCATATATATGATTCGAACAAAGCGTTTGCGGGGATGCAGAGGCTCCTCAAAAACGGGTGTCCGCTGATATTGTCGACCCCGCAGCCGTGGAGTCCGCTGGAGCTTCTTTCCAGAATCGCTTTCATGCCGGGTGTTATAGATATTGTGAGATATATATACAAAGAGCCTATTCTGAAAACAGGGCATATCAATCTGATGACGGAAAAAGAGGTTACAAGGCAGCTCGCAGAAAACCGTTTTCATATACGGGAAAGTCATAAATCAGGCTTGTATCTCCCGTTGATAGCCGAGTTTACCGGGGAAACGGGCTTGAGACTCGAGAAATGGGTGGAATCCCGTATCCGCAAACAACCCCTCGATTGGGCCCTATGGACGCAATACTACGTCGCCGAGCCTGTGTCATGAGATTCGTACCGGTTTCTAAAATTCAGATGACGGAGAACGGCGGACGTATTTCCCGGACCTCAGCCTGCTTCTTATTGCCGCTAAATCGGCGAGAGCCTTCACCGTCCCCTTTATAACGCTCACATTACTCTCCGGGTAATGCTTCCAGGTAATAGGCACCTCTTTCACCTCGAATCCCCAACTCTCTTGCAATCACCAGGAGCTCTACATCGAAAATCCAGCCCGGGATCGTTTGCAGGGGAAAAACGTTATCGGCCGAAGACCCCGTAAATATTTTGAAGCCCGCCTGTGTGTCCTTATATGGAAGGCCGGCAAACAGCTTAACGAAGTATATAAACACCTTCCCCATGCTCTCCCTGATCCACGGCTGGCGAGAGGTTATATTGGCGCCCTCTACGCCCCTCGAACCGATAATTATGTCGTATCCCTGGTCGAAATAGGGCATCATATGACGTATCTCTTCTATCGGTGTGGAATTGTCCGCGTCCATAAATAACCGGTAGGTCCCCCGCGCCTTGAGCATCCCTTCCCTCACCGCCGTGCCCTTACCCCTGTTCCCAGGCAGGGCGATAAGCACGAGCTCCGGCATCGCGTCCATCAGGGAGGAGACGGTCCCGGCGGTTTCATCCGTAGACCCGTCGTCAACGACTATAACTTCGTGTATGAAATTCATTTCCGCAAAAAAATGATGAACGGAAAGCAGGGTCGATTCGATGATACGCTCTTCGTTATAAGCAGGGATGATCACCGAAAGGATTATTTCATCGTCTATGGATCGATCCCTCACATGGGCGGGAATTAGCATTCCTGTTATCCGCCTAAACCCGGATTCACAGGTTTCATTCCGATTTTCCTGCTGCTCCGATAAGCCTCGCTCCCGTCCGACATGAGGATAAAGATACAGTATTCTCTCACCCTCATAAAGTAGGTTATGGAACTCGTCTGAGTCTAAGCTTATCAGATTTATAATTACAATTCCGGCTCATGAAAACTTTCATCGGCTCTTTCGAAACTTCGGTAATAAGATATAATGAAACTACAAAAACAGAACTTTTACTAAACATCCCTGAAGGAAATTGAAAGGAATAATCCTCGCCGGGGGTTCCGGCAAACGACTCTTTCCCCTGACCCGCGCCGTAAGCAAGCAGCTGCTGCCGGTATTCGACAAGCCGATGATTTATTATCCGCTCTCGCTTCTGATGCTCGCAGGGATAAGGGAGGTCCTGATAATTTCGAGCCCCCACGATCTCCCGAGATTCAGGGAGCTCCTGTGGGACGGCTCTCATCTTGGAATGTCCTTTTCTTTCGCTCCCCAGAAGGAGCCCCGGGGTATTGCCGAAGCGTTTCTTATAGGCAGGGATTTCGTGGGGTCCGATGCCGTATGTCTCGTTCTGGGGGATAATTTGTTTTACGGTCATGGGCTGAGGAACCTGCTCAAAAAGAGCGCGGGTCCCGGTCAGGGCGGGATCGTTTTCGGTTATCCCGTCAGAGACCCCGGCCGATACGGAGTTCTGGAGTTCGACGGGATCGGCAGCGTTATCGGGATTGAGGAAAAGCCGGCGAAACCCAAGTCAAGGTATGCGGTCACGGGAATCTATTTTTACGATAATAATGTTTTGGAAATAGCGTCCGGGCTCTCCCCTTCTCACCGCGGAGAGCTCGAGATAACGGACATCAACCGAGAATATTTGACGAACGGAAAACTGACCGTAGAGCTTTTGGGGAGGGGGTTTTCGTGGCTCGATATGGGTACATACGAGTCCCTTCAGCAGGCATCCCAATACGTTCAGACCATCCAGGAGCGTCAGGGACTCAAGATAGCGTGTATCGAAGAGATAGCGTACAGGGAAGGATTCATAGACGGGGCGCGCCTGCGGGAGCTGGCCCTCGAAATGTCCGGGAACGAGTACGGGGTGTATCTGGGCGAAATACTGGAACAGGGATAACGGTTATGGCGATAAGCGTAATAGAGACATCCCTTCAGGGAGTATTAGTAATCGAGTCCGACATCCATACGGACGACAGGGGTTTCTTCAAAGAGATATACCGCTCCGATAAATACCTGTCAGCGGGACTGGGCATGAAGTTCGTTCAGGATAATCACTGCCACTCGAAAAGGGGTGTTTTGAGGGGACTCCACTATCAGCTCGATTCACCGCAGGGGAAGCTGGTTATGGCCGTGACGGGCGAGGTGTTCGACGTAGCGGTGGATATAAGGAAGGGGTCTCCCAGCTACGGCAGATGGACGGGCGTATATCTATCCCCTTTAAATAACAGGCAGGTATATATTCCCGAAGGGTACGCTCATGGATATTGCGTACTGAGCGAGAGTGCGGACGTTATCTACAAATGCACCGCATTATTCGACCCCGGCGACGAGTACGGAATATTATGGTCGGACCCCGACATAAACATCGAATGGCCCGTAGTCAATCCGGTTCTTTCAGTGAGGGACGCGGGTAACCCGGCGCTCGGGGAGATAAGCGACGACGATCTGCCCGTGTATATGTAAATTACGGGGTAGCCGATAAAAGTATCGGGGGCTAGCGGTCACGTAGAATGGAAAATTTGCTAGTAACTGGCGGCGCAGGTTTTATAGGCGTCAACTTCATCAGGTATCTGCTCACGGAGACGGGCTTCAAGGGACGCGTTATCAACGTGGACAAGCTTACCTATGCCGGGAACCCTGAAAGTCTTGACGGAATCGATAAGCGTTTTTCAGACAGGTACGACTTTATCAAAGCGGACATCTGCGATAGAGAGAGGCTTGCGCGTGTATTCGACGAGCATGATGTGGATTCGGTATGCCATTTCGCCGCCGAATCTCATGTGGACAGGTCGATAGTCAGCGCCGAGGATTTTATCAAAACGAATATCCTCGGCACATTCAACCTATTGGAGCTCGCCAGAGAGCGTGCGGATCGCATTCGTCTATTCCATCATATAAGCACCGATGAAGTGTTCGGGGACCTGGACGCCGGGGGTTATTCCGCCGAGGACGCTCCCTACTGGCCAAACAGTCCTTACTCGGCGTCTAAAGCCTCATCCAATCACCTTGCCAGAGCCTATTATAAAACTTACGGGCTTCCGGTGACGATCTCGAACTGTTCTAACAATTATGGACCTTATCAGTTCCCCGAAAAGCTAATCCCGCTTATGATACTGAACGCACTCGAGGGCAAGCCTCTTCCCATTTACGGAAACGGTATGAATGTGAGAGAGTGGTTATATGTGCACGACCACTGTGTAGCCGTAAAGACAATTATGGATAAGGAAAGCGGGGGGGGAACGTATAACATAGGCGGAGGGAATGAAATAACAAATATCCGGGTTGTCGAGATGATTTGCGATATGCTGGACGAGATTTTAGGCCGTCTTCCCGACGGGAAGCCCCGGAGAGAGCTCATCACGCTAGTTCCTGACCGCCCCGGTCACGACAGACGTTATGCAATTGACTGGAGGAAGATAAACTCCAAACTGGGCTGGAGACCGTCCGAGAGTTTTGAAAGCGGCCTCCGGAAGACCATCGACTGGTATCTCACCAACAAGACCTGGGTTGACAGGGTCAGAAGCAGCGAATACCGGAGATGGATTGATGCGCACTACGGATAATTAACCATTACGGATTTATTTCATGCGCAGTATCCTAAATTTCCTGAGCGAACCATAGGCGGCCCGTGATGTTCACAATTAACGAATTGAAATCATTGCCTAACGGTAGAAACTTAAGCTTTCTACCTCCTGTCCCTCACCATCCACAATACGGAAATTATATGTGCCCGGTTCCATGTTCATCCAGATATCCCTCGGAAAGCGCCATGATCTGGTTCCGCCGTCGCAAATCCTGACCGCCGCCGCAGGAATGCCAAGATCATTATTCGAAATCTCGACCCATAACGGCAAGCTGCGTATCATTCCCATAGAACTGAACTCGAGAGTTGGAACGCCGCACCACGGAAACGAACCCCCATTAGCCCCCAAACCGCAGTGAGATGCCAGCCGTCTCATCAGCGGGATTAGATATGAAATAAAGGTGTCGAAGACTATCCCGTAGTAGCGTTTCCTGAATATACGGCCCGATTCCTCGAACCACTTTTTCGCCCTGGGCTCTTTTACCGCACTCCGGTTATATGCGTGCACAGCTTGAGCGTCCGGCACATAGTAAGATTTCAGTCCGTTTTTCTCGAGCCTCCTCAGCCAGTCCGCCTCTTCATAATATAGCTTGTAGGCCTCGTCAAACGGCCCGACCCTGTTCCAGGCGTCCCTCCTCACAGCCAGGAGGGCGCCGCTTAGGGAGTAGCTCTCAAAGGCATCTCCGGCTTCCCAGTGCCTCCTCGCGTGCACCCTCCAAATACCCCTCACCCACCTGGCCCAGTCTTCCCCGAGCGCAGATGTCCTCCATATCAATTCGTTCCGCCTCTTAAGCTCCATGAGGGGCGGGAGCAGTATTATGCGTCCCGGGTCGAGAAAAAACTTCGGGCCCGCCGCGGGAGCTCCCTTACAGAGCACCGACACGAGGGCGCCTAATGACCCCGGCATCACTTGAACGTCGGGGTTCATAAATATCATGATATCAGCATTTGTGGCACCGGCACCCAAATTGATACCCCCTGCATAGCCGAGGTTCACCCCCGGATCGAGGAGCCTTGCCGGGAGGGATCCGATAAGTCTCTTATCACGGTCACCGCTCCCGTTATCTACTATTATTATCTCCCCTTCTATACCGCTCGATAGCATATCGGAGCGTATTGCCTCTACAGCTTTCCGCAGCAGGTCAGGGGTGTGGTAATGAACTAGTATTAGAGCCACTTTCATATTCGAATTAACCTTTTTGTAAAAGGCCGCATATCATATATATGCGGCGGAATACAGACTGGCCGGGTCATGCCAGGAGACCCGTGAAAAACCGGAGGAGCGACTTCTCCGTTTCCTCTTCCGAGTACCTGAGAGCGGTCTTGTGGGCGTTCTCCCTTATCCGGTCGAGCTCGTCCTGAATATTGTCGTAATTCTCGATAAGACTGAAGAGTTTATCTATGAGCGGGTAAACGTAGTTGTTCGGAAACACATACGCATTCCGACCGTCCTCGAGATAATCCATACCGCCGTAAGCCTCGTAGCAAAGCGGGATGCATCCCGCGGCCATCGCTTCGGGGACAGTCACGTTAAATCCCTCAGTCGTGTTCAGGTTGATGAAAAATGCGGAATCCTTCATAAGCTCAGACACTTCCCCGTGAGTCAAACTTTTCAATTCCGTAAGCTCCCACCCGCCCGTCGGCTTCCGGTCCAAGAGGCCGGGCAGCTTTTTCTTGCTTGTGCCCACTCTCTTTACCAGGAGCTTGACGGCTATATCATAATCAATGCGGCCTGCCCCGGCGTATGAGGGGTTCTTGAACAATAAAATCCTCTTGTGACGCTCCCCCGGCGGCCCGTCCCCCCCGTGAGCGAAGAAATATGGCGCAATAAACGGGGGAATAATCTCCGATTGAGCGCCGAAGTAAGTGTCAACGATCTTCTTTATATTGGGCATGGTGACGATTACATGGCCGTAGCCGAGTTCGTCATAATTTACGGCTTTTTCCAGCCTGTACAGGAGCAGGAACCCCCCCTGAACAAACACAATCTTTTTGCAGCCGGCGCTTCTCGGGAAGTCGTCGAGTACATTGACTTCGGGGACTACAAGAAAATCATTTTCTCTGATTTTGAAAGAACTGTCATTCAAATATGAAACGGGTACATC
>DATIET010000100.1:0-7922 GCA_035455615.1 Thermodesulfobacteriota bacterium | reverse complement strand
TTCGTCGGCTCGTCGAGGACGAGGAAATTCTTTGGAGAGAGGAGCGTCTTGGCAAGGGCGACGCGGCTCTTCTCCCCTCCCGATAAAACCGATACTTTTTTATACACATCCCCTTCCGAGAAGAGGAAGGCGCCCAGAAGCGACCTGATCTCGGTCTCGTTACGCGCCTCGGCCTCCGACTCGAGCTCTTCTATTATCGTATTGGACGGATCGAGGGACTCGGCAAGGTGCTGGGCAAAGTAGGTTATCGACACGTTATGTCCCTCCTTGCGCTCGCCTTCGAAAGGCTCGGTCCCGATAACGATCCTCGCGAGTGTGCTCTTGCCGGCTCCGTTTTTCCCGATGAGCGCGACTTTATCGCCTCTCGATACGAGTAACGGTCCCGTGTCCTTAAAGACTACGATATCGCTCCCGTCCTCGCCTCTATATGATTTCGAGAACCCGGACAGCTCGAGCACTGCCTTCCCCGAGCGCTCGGGCTCGGGGAATTTGAAATGCACGACGGGATCGTCAGTGGGCGGCGGCGGTATCCTCTCCAGCTTCTCGAGGGCTTTGATACGGCTCTGGACCTGGCTCGCCTTCGTATTCTTGTACCTGAACCTCTCTATGAACCGCTCCGTGTCTTTAATCTTTCTCTGCTGGTTCTCGTATGCCGATTTCTGGATACGGTGGCGGGACTTCCTCTCCTTAAGGTAATAAGAATAATTCCCGGCGTACTCGGTAATCCGTCCCATGCCGAGCTCGGCTATCGTGTCGGCCATGCGGTCGAGGAAATACTGGTCGTGCGAAACCAGTATCACGGTCCCCTTGAATTCCTGGAGGTATTTTTCGAGCCAGTCGATACTCTCTATATCCAGGTGGTTGGTAGGCTCGTCGAGAAGAAGTACGTCGGGTTTCACCAAGAGGAGCTTGGCCAGAGCGACTCTCATCCTCCAACCGCCCGAGAACGCGGAGAGCGGCTTATTCAGGTCGTCCGTCTCGAACCCAAGGCCAAGGAGAAGCTTCGCGGTCTGATACCTGACCGTATGGAACCCTCTTGTGTTAAGCTCGCTCTGAACCGCATCGAGCCTGTGGAGGAGCCTTTTCCTCTCCGCCGTGTTCCCGCCGCTCACCCGTCCGAGATCATCTCTCACCGATTCCATCTCACGCTCGAGCTCCTGAATATCGCGGAAAGCGGTCATGCCCTCTTCGATCACGGTATTGGCCGGCACGGAGTCACCCACCTCCTGAGGCAGGTATCCCACAGTGACGGCCGGAGGCACGATCACCGCGCCGCTGTCCGGGTGCGCCTGACCGGCGATAATATTGAGCAGAGTGGTTTTCCCCGCGCCGTTAGGGCCGAAGAGACCTATCCTTTTGCCGTCTTTTATGGGCCAGTCTAGGTTCTTGAAAATCTCCCTCGACCCGTATGAGAGGGAAATATTATCGAGCTGGATCATGGCGTGTCAGCTTAGGGGAAATATCGGGAACCTTTATTTATTCCTTTGTAAAATCGAGCCTGGTCTTAATATAGTCGAAATCAGTCTCGGGGATGAGTGTAAGCGTTTTCTTATCCCCGCTGAATTCATATGAGAAATTCACTTCGCTCCCCTTTTCGAATTTCAGGACGAGCGTTTTATCGTCGTAGCTGTAGTCTCCGCTGAGATTGACCGATATGGTGCTCCCTAAAACGAATTTGAACGTGCGGTCGTTTTCGAATTCGAGCTCAATCATCCCCGCCCTCCACTTACCCGCAAACGGGTTGAATAATCTCTTTATCGCATCACAGCCCGAAACCGCGATTGACAGAGCGATCAATAATGCCGCCAATGTCAAAACTCCGCGCATATGCATAATCTCCTTACTCCGATACAACCATCATTTTAACTGACGGGCAAGAGCCCGAACATATACACCGTGATAAAAGATATACCAAGGGATACAAGCACCGCAAATGTGAATACATATTTGTTGAGCAGGGACAAGTAAATACCGTTCCTCCAGAGAAAGAGTGCACCCGTAAGGCTCAGCGCCCCCAAAGATATGCCGGCATAGAAGAGTATAAGGAGGTGGAACGCGGCCATAGGGACAGGATAGAGACCGACCACGGAGCTTGCGGGAAAAAGGGCCGACAGTATAAGTGCGGAGACGAAAATGAAGACGGTTCTCCTGACCCTCACGGCCATGCCAGCCCTCGTTTTCCTCGATTCCCCGCGTAACGAAACCGCATAAACCACGATACTGAGAATCACGTGAGCCCCCAGAAAGACTGGAAATAGCGAGAGGATGAAAAACGGGCGCTCGTATCCGAGCGCGGTCCCGAAGAAAACATAAAACAGGGACGCCGAAAGTGTGGAGATCAAAACGAAATATATGCCCTTCAACATAATCGCGGCCGCTCCGGATACCGGAGATAAGAATAATGCAGAAAAGAATTTCGCACAGACAAATTTTCCGACACCACCCAGGCGGTCTTGCTTTTTTTGCCGGGACAAATATCTTTAGCTCAAAGCTCGTCTCGTCAATTCCCGGGGAATGCATGGACCGCAAGAGACCCGTAATAGGTATAACAACCGACATCAAGGACGGCAGTTTCGTCATCGAGGACGCATACGCCCGGGCAGTGGCCAAGGCCGGGGGGATACCGATACTGATTCCGTCGATACCGGAAAGCCCCGGGCTATTAAAGGAAACCGTTTCCCGTATCGACGGCCTGCTGCTTCCGGGGTCGAGGGACATGGACCCCAAATTCTATAACGAGGAACCTCATCCGAAACTGAGACCCATGAGCATCGAAAGGACGGAGACCGAGCTCATAGTGTTGAATGAATCCCGCGAGAGGAATATCCCCGTCCTCGGAATATGCGGCGGGATGCAGCTCCTGAACGTCTTTTTCGGCGGGTCCCTCTACCAGGACATCTCCTCTTTACTGCCCGACGCGATGCCGCACGAAAAAGGGGCCGTTCACGATATTCTCATAGAAGACGGCACGCTGCTCCATAAAATGTCAGGGGCGAATAAATTTCAAGTAAATAGCTACCACCATCAGGCGTTGAAAGAGATAGGGATGGGGTTAAGGGTCTCGGCAACGGCCCCCGACGGGATCGTGGAAGGCATCGAGTCCCGGGGTGAGCCACGTTACGTTTTGGGAATACAATGGCACCCCGAGCGAGAGCAATCGGAATTAGCCGACCGTATATTCGAATCGTTTATCGAGGAATGCAGGAAGGGATAAATGCAGGAAGGGATAAATGTAAATCAGCGGTTGAAGGGTGCTATTTCAGCCCGCTCTCTTTAAGCAGTGTCATGAATTCCGAGAGTGTCCTGGGCGCATCTGCAGATGAGCCGACTATGAATCCCGCAATTGCAGCAGTCAGGCCCGATTCGAGGGGATACTTGTTGACGAGCCCCATTGGATCGGATGAGAAGCCTGCACCCGCGTGTCCGGGTTTTGGTTTGACTCTCCCCGACTTTTTGAAAAAACCTGTAAATAGAAGCGCTAGAAGTACGACCGCCGACGCGAGCGCTATTGCTCCCGCCCCGCTCATGAACGCAGCCCAATAGGGGCTGAACAGGGTCTCAAGGTAGAGGTAGAGAGCCCATACAAAAAAGCCGAGCCCGATTACGGCTATCACTGACGATACGCAGAGTATAAGCAGCACGACGAGCGCTCTGAAAAGTATCGACCTCAGGGCCCTGTAATCCGGCATAACCGAGCTTAAAATTATGTTAACCAGGTCCTTCAAATCGCGGGAACCTACCTGCTCTCAAAAAGTTTTCCCAGAATAAGCCCTGCGAGAAATGCTATAAGGAGGCTCATTAAAGGCTTTTCCTGGATTTTATGCTCAACAGACTCGACCGTATCGCTGCTTTTATCTCGCGCCGTGCGGAGGTTTGACATAAGCTCTTCGATCATCCTGTCCTTTGCCGTATCTGTCTCGCTTTTCCCCTTAACGAGTAGAGACTTTGCGAGCTGTGACAGGTCGGACCTCAATTTGGTAACGTCTTCCCGAAGGGCTTCTAAATCCTGCCCAAGGTTTTCCTGACCCATTTGAATCACCTTCCCCGTTTAGATTTATTAATAATAATAACATCTTTGGACGCAAATCTAAACTAGTATTTTCCTGCGGACGGGGTCCGCGGAGCGACAACTGGGGGAGTTTCTTAATGAGATAGGCAAGTTAAATCTAGAACTTGCCGTCGTATCCGGTAATTTTGGAGAGCTGCTCGAGCGGCATGGCGCCCTCGTAAAACTTTCCGTCGATCTCCCACGTCGGGTAATTCATTATACCCTTAGCTAGGCAGAGGGAGGGATCGGCATTTTCCCCTTTAGGGTTGCATTCGACGTATTTGATATATCTGAACGCCCCACCGAACATTTCTTTCTGCAGATTGCAGTGCGGGCACTTGAACGAGCCGTACATTACGGCCCCGTGGTCTGCCATGTAGATTGCAAGTCCGGTCTGGAATGAATCGGCAGGCTGAGAAATGCCGGAGGTAAGGGAGCTGGACGCGCCTGACTTTCCAGCCTGCACAAGTAGAGCGCCGAGTATGACTGTGGCGGCGACGGCAAGGCTCAGGACCATGATATAAGGCGCGGACAATTTGGGGTGGTATTCGGATTTGGCCTTTATCAGTGCTATAAAAATTATCGTCATCAGGACCGCTGAAACGATGCAGTACATGCATACCGCTTTGATAACGAAGAACTCGATGTATGTGAGGTAGGCGGAAAATACGAAGCCGGCCAGGGCGAGTATGTAGAGAAGAAGCCACTTTGTCCGCTTTTTCATGCTTATCAGAAACACGATGAGTATGACCGAATATCCCGCAACGCCCAGAGCCGCTACGGGAACGCCCATGATAGTGGAGAAGCCGCTCTGCCTCACCGTATCGCAATCCGTCCCCGCGGCGCAGAATGCAGCGCGGCTCTCGGTGAAATGGATATACGTGAGGTATAGGGAAAGAATGATTCCAAACGCCGAGAGCGCCAGGATAAAAGGTTTTAGATAACTGCCTTTTTTCATTTTATCCGAACTCATAAGAGTTAAATTATAACTACAGGCCCCCGGTTTTCATACCTGGAAATCCGTCAGGGTCAGAAGTTTAAAAATGATAACCAGTGTATCAGTTTTCGTAAAATTTATTTCCGCCCACCGCCGCGTTCTTCAATATTACGGGAGGCGTATAACGCGTGCCGTATCTTACGCTCAGGTTATGGAGCTTCTTTAATATCTCCCCGGCCCCCGCGGAGTCCACATATCTGAACGGGCCTCCCCTGTAAGTCGGAAAGCCGAGACCCAGGAGCGCGCCCACGTCCCCTTCCCTGGCGCTCCCTATGACCTCGTCCTGGAGACAGAGCATCGCCTCATTCACCATCGCGAGCACGAGGCGGTCCTGTATGTATTCCTGCGAAATGCTTTCCGAATCCTCTTCTTCGAGCGCTAACAATTTATGGAGAGACCTGTCCAGTCTTTTTTCATCCCGTCCGTACCTGTAGAATCCCCTGCCGCTCCTTGCCCCGTCCCTGCCGTCTTCTATCATCCTGTCGAGCAGCGAGAGCGGCTTCATCCTCTCGGCCGACTGCCTGAAGACGATTTGAGAGCCCTTTTGAATCAGGTCGAGACCGATTTCGTCCATTGCGCTCAGGGGACCTTCGGGAAACCCGAACTGCGTCATCGCGTCCTCTATGTGCTGCGCCCCTATTCCCTCCTCAAGGAGGTGAAGCGCTTCGTTGAAATAAGCCAGCTGGATGCGGGTCGTATAAAAACCGGCCTTGTTTTTGACCACGAGAGGGATTTTTCCGAGACTTTTGGCGAATTCTATCAATTCGGCCACGGTTTCCTGGGACGTGCCTTCGGCTACAGCGACCTCCATGAGCTCTGTATCGTGAACAGACCCGGGTATCCGCATTCCCACAACCCTGTCGGGCTTCTTGGATGCGCCTGCGATCAACTCCACAGGCAGGGCAAACGAATTCGAAACGTATATGTAATCCCCGCCCATCAGAGACTCCACGTCTTTAAGTATCCCGCGTTTTACATCCAGATCCTCCCCCGCCGTTTCGATAACAATATCCGCCCGTTTGAACCCGGTGTAGTCCGAGGACGCGCTTATGAGGTCGAGCATTTTTTCAGCCCCGAGCCCGGCTGTCTCGTGATTGGCGACCTTCTCCATAAAGAACTCATAACACTCCTTCATATTTTTCGCAGCGCCGGCGAGGTCCCCGCTCTTGATCCTTACGCGGATTCCGTTCTCGGCGGCGAGGCAGGCGATCCCCGCCCCGCGGGTCTCTTCTCCCACGAGCGCGATCTTCCCGGCTGTCTTCCTTGTTTTATGGCCGGCCTTCGTAAACCTGATGTCGTTCCTGACCTCGTCTATCGCCATGCTCGATCTTATTAACTGCCTCGAGTATCCCGTCACCGCGAGCTCGCCGAAATAAACCGATTCCACGTGGAGCCCCCTGTTGAAGCTCGCGGCGCCGATCTCAAGGGCCTCGATCGCCATTCTCGATGCAGTAAGGTATAACTCCCGGCTCTCTTTTATCTCCTTCTTTGCTTTGTCGAAATACATTCTTCTGGATACGGGGTTTTCTTTTATCAGAACGTTCGTCATGCCGCCGAAGCGGAAACGCCTCGGCTTGAAATCCTTGCTCGATAATTCGTCCGCGCGTTTCCTGGCTATGCTTAAGAGGTATTCCTCCGGCACGACCTCATCGAGGAGCCCTTTCCGCTTCGAATGATCGGCATCGAGGACCTCCCCGCTCAGTATCAGGTCAAGCGTTTCTTTAGTCCCTATGAGCTTTGCAAGCCTCAGCACGCCGCCTGCGCAGGGGATAATGCCGAAATCGATCTGGTTAAGACCGAGCGCCGTTTTCTGGTTGTTAACCGCGACCCTGTATTTGCACGCAATGGCCAGCTCGAGGCCGAGACCGAGACACGACCCCCCTATCGCCGCCACGAACGGTGCCCTCGAGTTCTCTATCTTCTCGGATATTTCCTGCGCCTTGAGACTGTACGACCTGCCTTCGTCGGCGAGGGTGAAATTGAGGTATTCCCCGGGGTCTGCCCCGTGTATGAAACTCCCGTCCTTGGAGCTTGCGATAACTACAGCCCTTATCTCGTCACTGCTCTCGAGCATGTCGAATTCCCTGTCGATCTTGTTGAGGAATTCTTCAAGTGACAGGAAACTCTCCTGGTCGAGTACGTTCACGGCCCTGCCGGGGGTATTTATAGTCATGACGGCAATGCCCGTATCATCAATTGTGTACGAAATGCTTCTCATATCCGTTATTCCTTTTCAAGCACGATCGAGACTCCGAGGCCGCCCGCCGAAGCGAGACTGACAAGCCCGAAATTCCCTTTCCTCTTGGACATTCTGTATGCGAGCGTCATTATTATCCTCGCGCCGGTCGCGCCGAGCGTGTGTCCGATCGCGATCGAGCCCCCTGAAATGTTGAGCTTCTCCATGTCGACCTCCCCCACAGGCTGGCTTCGGCCGAGCTTCTCCTTGGTAAAGCCCTTGGAATCTAATGCCCTCAGGTAAGAGATCACCTGCGAGGAGAACGCCTCGTGTAATTCGACCAGGTCTATCTCGTCAAGCCCGATGCCGGCTCGCTCGAGCGCAGCCGGGGTCGAGTATGCCGGACCCATTAACAGTTCATCCGACGGGTCGAGCGCAGCGTATGCATACGACCTTACATACGCAATGGGTTTATACCCGAGCGCCCTCGACTTTTCTTCGGACATGAGGAGGATTACCGACGCCCCGTCCGAAAGGGGGGCCGAGTTGCCGTCCGTGACGGTCCCGAACTCTTTATCGAAAAGGGGAGGAAGACCCGAAAGCGCTTCGACGCTGATGTCGTGCCTGACACTGTTATCAGAGGAAACGATTTCGGTATAATCAGGCGGCACGAACGTATGAATTATTTCATCCTCGAATAT